>JAEUVP010000381.1 GCA_016786805.1 Chitinophagaceae bacterium
GCAGATACTGTTAAAAAAACAGCCCCTTTGAGAACGCCGGTAAAGGATACCATGAAAATGCCCGGAATGAAAAAGCATGATCATACTATGATGAAAGCGATGCCATCCCATGCTTATTCCCGGAGCTTACCCATGAGCAGGAATGCGTCAGGTACGGCCTGGAACCCGGATGCCAGCCCCATGTATATGTGGATGAAACAAACAGGCAAGACCGACTGGATGTTTCACGGGAATATTTTTATGCGGTACACCAATACAGATATTTTCAATAACGGTAAACGGGGAGGGCAACGGTTCAGTTTCCCCAACTGGTTCATGACGATGATGAACAGGAAAGTGGGTGATAAAGGGTTGTTCAATGCAACTGCCATGATCAGCCTGGATGCACTCACAGAAACAGGGAATGGTTACCCGTTGCTATTTCAATCCGGTGAAACCTGGAAAGGAAAACGGCTGGTTGACCGGCAGCACCCGCATGATCTCTTTTCTGCCTTGAGTATTGGGTATACACAAATGATCAGTAAAGACATAGATGTGTTTGGTTATTTTGGTTATCCCGGTGAACCTGCTTTAGGAGCCCCGGCTTTTATGCACCGGGTATCGGCGATGAATGATCCGGATGCACCATTGGGTCATCATTGGCAGGATGCCACCCATATTACTTATGGAGTGGGAACATTGGGTTTCCGGTTTAAACAATTTAAGTTTGAAGGCTCTGTTTTCAATGGCCGTGAACCTGATGAAGACCGGTATGATTTTGATAAGATCAAACTTAACAGTTATTCTTATCGTCTGTCCTGGAATCCAACGGAGAACTGGGCCTTACAGTTTTCCCAGGGGTTTATTAAAGAGCCTGAAGCATTGGAGCCAGGTGTGGATATTACCCGTACAACCGCTTCTGTTTTATATGCAAAAAAAATACAGACCGGTCAGCATCTCAGTGCTGCGCTGATCTGGGGCTTGAATGATAAAGGCCATGATCATAAGGAACATTCTGTTTTACTGGAAGAAAACTTCCAGTTCAATAAGAATGCAGTATTCAGCCGGTATGAGTTCATACAAAAATCAGGAGAGGAGCTTGATCTTGAAGCTGAATTAGGACATGCTGCTTTTAATGTCCATAGTTTTTCTATTGGGTATAACCGGAGCTTATTCACTAAAGCAAATATTGAATTAACAGCCGGAACAAAAATAACAATGAGTATACCTGCTGAACAATTGAAACCTTTATATGGTAATCTGCCGGTGGGTTTCCAGATCTATTTTCAATTAAGACCCTTTATTCATCAACACTAAATTTTTTTATGAACCACCAACACCAACATACACATCATGTAATGGAGGATAGCCCGGCTGGTATCAGTAATTGGAAACTCGCCTTCAGCGCAACAGTACACTGTCTTATCGGTTGCGGTCTCGGGGAAGTACTGGGAATGGTTATCGGTACCTGGTTGCATATGAATAATACTGATACCATGATACTTGCCATTTTACTGGGTTTTGTTTTAGGATTTGCTTTTGGGATGATCCCTTTATTAAGGGCCGGATTTTCATTAAAACGGGCTTTCCGGCAGGTACTGATCGCAGAAGGTCTGAGTATTGCCGTTATGGAAACGGTGGAGGTACTGGTACAGGTTTATACTCCCGGTGTGATGGATGCTCACCTGCATGAATGGATTTTCTGGAAAGGGATGTTGCTGGGATTACTCGCTGGCTTTATTGCGGCTTACCCGGTCAACTATTTGTTTATCAGGAAGGGAGTGCGGCATCAGCATTAAAAGAAACTAGTTTTTCAAACAGGGCAGCAATAAAGCTGCCTTTTCTTTTGCCTATACAGGCAATAGTGTTATATTTGTCTAAACAATTATTTAGACGAGTCTAAATAATTGTTTAGCCGGGTTGAATATGAAACGAAAACCTTTTTTTGTTATTATCCTGTTCTTATTGTCAGCAGGCCTTTATGCGCAGCGTTCTGTGCATGGGGAAGTAGTGCATGAGCAGACGGGTGAACGTTTGGCCGGGGCAACTGTTACTACCAGTGTTTCCCTGCGTTCTGTGGTTAGTCACAGGAACGGAAAATTTTCAATTGATATCAGTGATACAGATTCATTACAGGTAACGGTCACCGGTTTCGAAATAAAAAGGGTATTCCCTTCTGATAAAAGATACCTGGCCCTGTCCATGACTCCTTTACAAAAAGAGCTGGAAGGAGTAGTGGTTACGGGTACGATGAAAGCAGTGAGAAGATCAGAGAGCCCTGTTGCTGTGGAAGTATATACACCCCAGTTCTTAAAAAAGAATCCTTCGCCCAGTATTTTTGAATCCCTTCAAAATGTAAATGGAGTGCGGCCGCAATTGAATTGCAGTGTTTGTAATACCGGTGACATACATATTAACGGATTAGAAGGTCCGTACACAATGATCACTATTGACGGGATGCCGATCGTCAGCAGCCTCGCTTCGGTGTAT
>JAEUVP010000282.1 GCA_016786805.1 Chitinophagaceae bacterium
CCCCGCATTTTAAAACCGGCGCCGCTGGTGGTGCAACTACCACTAAGGTTTCCATTGGTATCCATTGCCACCATACCGATCGTATCATGGTTCCATTCACCATTGTCCAGCTTATGTGGAGCAAACGGGCCATGGCCCTGCTTATTTTCTACGTTTATAGCTGGTGATTTGTAATGTGATTCTTTTAACCAGTTATCATAATTGATCTGTGCTTCCGGTGAGAGTTTTTGTTCCTCCAATGGGAATCCTTCCGCCACGGCAAATTGTTGTGCCCCGCTTCCCACCAGCATCACATGCGGCGTTTTTTCCATCACTCTTCTCGCCACAGCAATCGGGTGTTTGATCCGTTCTAAAAAAGCCACACTGCCGCAATTAGAAAATTCATCCATGATACAGGCGTCAAGTGTTACAAAACCATCCCGGTCAGGATTAGCCCCCAGACCCACACAACAATTCTTAGAAGCTTCCGTCACCATAACTCCTTTCTCTACCGCATCGATGGCCCTGCCTCCTTTTCCCAATACTTCCCAAGCGGCTTTATTGGCGGCCAGTCCGGCATCCCAGGTGGATATCACCACTGGTTTTCCCTTTACAGCAATTATTTCCGGGGAAGCTGAAGCAACTTTGCCAAGCAATAAACCAAGGGATCCAAAGGCCGAGGATTGAATGAACTTTCTTCTGTTGAACATGTTAACCTGTTATATCCTCCGAAATTAAAGGATTCAGTTTCAGCAGGCAAAAAATGAAAGTGCAAGCCCCGTTTATTTATTCACAACCGGGAATAAGCTTAACAAAGCAATAAGAAGAAATATTTGATGTTTAAACATTGATTATCTATATTTGTACTTTAAAACAAGAAAAATGAAAATCGAGATCATATCAGGAAGTCCAAGAATCAACAGTGTTACCCGCCGGGTTGCTTTATATTTAAAAAATTGGATTGTTCAAAATACAGCACATGAAGTGGATGTTGTTGACATGAAAGATTGGTCAGTACCGCCTGTTCAGTCGGTTTGGGTAACAGCAGAAAAAGCACCGGTTGAATTGCAGCCACTGGCACAACGGGTGTTTGAAGCCGATGCTTTTATATTAGTTACCCCCGAATACAATGGCAGCTACTCTCCCGCTATGAAAAACATGCTGGACCATTTTCCTAAACAGCATCACAAGCCTTTTGGTATCGTAACGGCTTCACCCGGTGCCATGGGCGGCATGAGAGCTTCACAGCAATTGTTGCAATTGGTGCCTGCCTTATTCGGTGTAGCTTCACCTTATATGCTGATCACGCCGGCCGTAGATAAAAAATTCGGCCCTGATGGCGAACTGCTTGATGAGTCCTTTCAAAATTCCGTGCATAATTTCATCACTGAGTTTCTCTGGTTATCCGAAAAACTGGTCGAAGAAAAAGTAACCGCTTAATTCAACAAAATAAATCCTTCAGCTACTGAAGGGCAAAAAGGAGTTTTTATGAAAACCATTCTTCACAAGGCCAACACAAGGGGCCACGCCAACCACGGATGGTTAGATTCTTATCACACATTCAGCTTTGCGGGTTATCATAACCCGGAAAGGGTTCATTTTGGTGCTCTTCGGGTATTGAATGATGACTCGGTTGCTGCCGGTATGGGCTTTGGTGCCCACCCGCATGATAATATGGAGATCATTTCTATACCTACTTCCGGCGACCTTGAACACCAGGACAGCATGGGCAATAAGCAGGTGATCAAACAGGGAGATGTGCAGGCTATGAGTGCCGGAACAGGTATACAGCATTCTGAAAAAAATAAGAATCACAACAAAGAAGTAAAATTTTTCCAGATATGGGTCTTCCCGAAAGTAAAGAATATTGAACCCCGTTATGATCAGCAAACATTTGCTGATACGGATAAGCACAATAAACTGCTGACAGTCGTATCTCCGCTTGGTACTGCAGACGGAAGTGTGCAGATCAACCAGGATGCCTGGTTCAGTTTGGGTAAACTGGATAAGGATTTCAGCACCAGCTATACACTTAAAAACAGTAATAATGGGGTGTATGCTTTTGTGATAGAGGGTGATGTTACTATTAACGGGCAATCATTGAACAGAAGAGACGGCCTGGGCATTACTGAAACAGATACACTGGAGATCAAAGCAGATAGTCATGCAGAACTATTATTAATGGAAGTGCCGGTAAAATAAAGGAGTTTATATGAGCAACAAAAAATCAATAGAAGCCATCATTGCACCTCCGCCGCCACATATGGTGGGAGATGGTTTCCGGGTACATGGCTTTTTTCCTGGAGGAAAAATTGATAAAAAAAGAATGAGCCCTTTCTTTTTAATGGACTATGGCGCTAAAGTGGATTTTCCTCCTTCTGATAAATTGAGAGGTGTTGGAGTGCACCCGCACAGGGGATTTGAAACGGTGACTATCGCCTATCATGGCCGTATTGCCCACCACGACAGTGCCGGCAACAGTGGCGTCATTGGTGAAGGTGATGTGCAATGGATGACGGCAGCTTCAGGTTTACTGCATAAAGAATACCATGAAGAATCATATAGTAAAGCCGGTGGCTTATTCCAGATGGTACAGCTATGGGTGAACCTGCCTGCAAAATATAAGATGACTGCACCCAAATACCAGGAGATCAGCAATGATAAAATGAGCCGCTACCTGTTGGAGGATGGCAGAAGTTTTATCGAATTGATCGCAGGAGAATACAAGGATCTCAAAGGGCCTGCATCAACTTTTACTCCTGTTCATGTGTATAATGCAAGGCTGAAAAAAGGAGCAAGTGCTGATTTCAACTTCCCTTCCAACTATAATACAGGAATGCTCGTGGTGGAAGGAACTGCATTGATCAACGATAGTTTAGTGGATACTGATCATTTTGTACTATTTAAAAATGACGGCGAGAAAATAACGATTGAAGTAACTGAAGATACGATCGTTCTTATTTTATCCGGTGAGCCTATCAATGAACCGATTGCTCAATACGGCCCCTTCCTGATGAATACCTGGGAAGAACTGGAACAGGCTATTTCCGATGTAAGTGCTGGTAAGTTTGGAGTTTTGGAAGATTAATATTTTCCCACAAAGGCACAGGAGCACAAAGAAAATCGTCCTAAGCTTAGTGACTTTGTGGGATATTTTTTTTCTCTATAAAAGTAAACAGGCTCTTTCTGGCATTATTCTGCACCTTTCTTTTAAACCAGTTCATCCAGCCAAAAAATTCCCCTTTCCAGCCCAATGCCTGGGCTGCCCATTTGCTTAACTTGAATGCATCACTGTGTTCAATGATTTTGCCCTCTTTGATCCGCATATGGGCTTTGATATAATTCACTACCTTCTTCCCCGTCTTTGAGAAGGTATATTTCGCCACCCATTTACAAGTGTAGTATTCGTCATCCAGTGCCTGTATATTTGAGAAAGTGATCACGAGGTCCTTACCGTTTGTACAAAGCATTTCCCACATGGCCCGTACTTCATCGCCCTGCAGCATACCAAAAGCCGGGTCGCTGAAGACAATATCCTCACTATAGCAATCATTCATGCTCTTGAAATCCCGTTGCCCGAAGGCGGTATAAAAACGACTGATCAATTCTTCATTGGCTGCCATAAAATATAAATGTGGGTGAACAGAGAATCAGTAAATTTAAACCTTCAAAATCATCCTGCATGAAGAAATTTATTGGCTCCCTTCTTTTATCTTTCTCTGTTCTGTTAGTAATTGCTCAACCTGATCCGCAAGACTCGGCCTGGATCAAAGAGAATTATACCAAACTGGAACAGTATATCCCGATGCGGGATGGCATTAAATTATTTACAGCCATCTATATTCCTAACGACAAAACAGAAAAGCACCCGATCCTGGTAACAAGGACGCCTTATTCCTGTGCTCCTTACGGCAAAGATTTCTCTCCCCGTTTATGGGAACGGCACTGGAAATATTATGCCCGGGAAAATTATATTATCGTTGTGCAGGATGTCCGTGGCCGCTGGATGAGCGAAGGGGAATTTGAGGATGTTCGTCCTTTCAATAAAAACAAGACCGGTAATGAAATTGATGAAGCCAGTGATACTTATGATGCTATTGACTGGATGGTAAAGAATCTTCCCAACAATAATGGTAAAGTAGGAGTGTTTGGTATCTCCTACCCCGGTTTTTATTCTACCATGGCTGCAGCATCAGGTCATCCTGCATTAAAAGCTGTTAGCCCGCAGGCCCCTGTTACGGATTGGTTCATGGGCGATGACTTTCACCACAATGGTGCTTTTTTTCAGCTGGATGGTTTTGGTTTTTATTCCAGTTTTGGGAAGCCAAGACCAAAACCCACCACCGTTGGTTCTCCCGGTTTTAATTTCACCGTCAGGGATAATTATAAATTCTTTCTCGAAGCTGGTTCATTGAAAAAATTAGCAGAATACATGGGTGATAGTATCCGGTTCTGGAAAGATATGTATGCCCATCCCAACTACGATGCCTGGTGGCAGGCAAGAGATGCCCGTCGCTCGATGTACAATGTAAAACCAGCTATGCTGGTTGTCGGTGGTTTGTTTGATGCGGAAGATTGTTATGGTGCGTGGAATTTATATAAAGCCATAGAGAAACAAAACCCTGCTGCGAATAATAAAATAGTAATGGGTCCCTGGTCTCACGGCCAATGGTCTTCCGGTGATGGAAGCTACCTTGGCAATGCAAGATTTGGCTCCAATACTGCACATTGGTACCAGAATAATATTGAGATCCCCTTCTTTAATTATTACCTGAAAGGAAAAGGTGACCTGCAATCATTAGCTGAAGCAACGATCTTTTTCAGCGGCGAAAATCAATGGAAAAAATTAGCGCAATGGCCACCGGCTGATGCAGTTTCAAAAAATATTTTCTTAGCAGCGAATGGCAAGTTATCCTGGTCTGCCTCCGCGGAGAAAGAAGCTTTTGCTGAATATACCAGTGATCCTTCACATCCTGTTCCCTATACAGAAGATGTGCACCAGGGCCGTACCCGTGAATACATGACCGATGACCAGCGTTTTGCAGCAAGAAGACCCGATGTGCTGACCTTTCAAACCGATGTATTAACGGAAGACCTTACACTGGCCGGTGTTGTAACAGCCGATCTAAAAGTAAGCATCAGCGGAACAGATGCTGATTTTGTGGTGAAGCTGATTGATGTGTTTCCTGATGACTTTAAATATCGCGGAGATATACCGCAACAGGGCCGTACAGCCGGCGGCAGTTATCCCATGGGTGGTTACCAGATGCTGGTAAGGGGCGAAATTATGCGGGGTAAATACCGAAACAGTTTTGAAACACCTGTTCCCTTCAAGCCCAATAAAATTGAAATGGTAAAATTCGACCTGCCCGATGTGGCTCATACCTTTAAAAAAGGTCACCGCCTGATGATACAAATACAAAGCAGCTGGTTCCCGCTGGCTGACCGAAACCCGCAACAGTTTATGAACATCTATGAAGCAAATGATACTGATTTCAAAAAAGCAGTGATCCGTATTTTTCATGATGCAAAAAATCCGTCTTCAATTGTTTTACCCGTAATGAATAAATAATATCATATGCGATTCCTGACCTGTTTTTTGTTTGCCTTTTCTGCTTCAACCGTCACTATTGCACAGCAGAAACAGCTTGACCTTATACCTTACCCTGTAGAAGTAACACAAGGAACAGGGTATTTCATTATAAAAAATACGGTTACCGTTTCTTCCTCACTCCCTGCCCACGAATGGAAAAACCTGTTTCCCTATTTCAAAAATGAAATGAAAAAGCAATTCGGAATTGCTGTTAAAGAAGTGGCAATGGGCCAGCAAGCTGACATCAGTTTTAATATGCGGAGAATGCCCACATCCGGAAAACCTGCCTACCAGTTAGAGGTAACCAAAAAAGGTATTCTGATCAATAGCAATTTTGCTGAGCCCGCCTTTCATGCCATACAAACACTTTTCCAGTTATTACCAATTGATAAAAAAGTCCCGGGGCAAATACCCGTTGTGAAAATATTCGACCATGCCCGTTTTGAATACCGGGGCATGCACCTGGACGTAAGCCGTCATTTCTTTCCGGTTGACTTTGTAAAAAAATATATTGACTACCTCGCTTACCATAAGCTCAATACGTTTCACTGGCACCTGACCGATGACCAGGGCTGGCGGATTGAAATAAAAAAATACCCCAGCCTCACCAATATCGGCAGCTGGAGAAACGGAACGATCATTGGCCGTTATCCCGGCACCGGGAGTGATAATAAAGGCTATGGCGGTTATTATACACAGGAGCAGATCAAAGAAGTGGTTAAATATGCCAAAGACCGTTTTATTGAGGTGATACCTGAAATAGAAATGCCCGGTCACGGCAGTGCTGCTATTGCGGCTTATCCCTGGCTGAGTTGTTTCCCGGAAAAACCCACAGAGATACCGGCGAATATGATATCACAGAAAAGTAGTTCCGAACAACGCAACGGGCAGGTCAAATTAGTACAGGAAACCTGGGGGGTGTTTGATGATGTGTTTTGTGCAGGCAATGATTCTACATTTATGTTTTTGCAAAATGTGATGGATGAAGTCATCGGCCTGTTCCCTTCCAAATATTTTCATATCGGCGGCGATGAATGTCCAAAGACTCACTGGAAAATTTGCCCCCGCTGTCAGCAACGCAAGAAAGAACTGGGTTTAAAAGACGAACATGAATTGCAGAGTTATTTTGTACAGCGTATGGAAAAATATTTGAACAGTAAAGGCAAAACCCTCATCGGCTGGGATGAGATACTGGAAGGTGGTTTAGCACCCAAAGCCATTGTAATGAGCTGGAGAGGTGAAACCGGTGGCATTGAAGCCGCCAAACAACAGCACCAGGTGATCATGACACCGGGTAATCCTGTTTATTTTGATCACTCGCAAAGTGAGAACGAGGACAGCATTACCATTGGCGGGTATAATCCAATAGAAAAAGTATATGCCTACGAACCTGTTCCTAAAGAATTAACCACAGAAGAAGGTAACTATATTCTCGGTGCACAGGCCAATCTATGGACAGAATACATAGAGAACAACCGGAAAGTGGAATACATGCTATTTCCAAGGATGGCAGCCCTGAGTGAAGTAGTATGGAGCAGCAAAGAAAACAGGAACTGGGAAAGTTTTGAAAAAAGATTAATGATGCAGTTTAAACGGTATGAGAAGTGGGGGGCAAATTATAGTAAGGCATATTTTGATTTGAAGGCGACTGTCATGCCATCGAAGGATAACAACGCTGTTTCCTGGAAATTAGAAAGTAAAATAAAAGAATCCATCATTCAATACAGGGATAAGGAAGACAAAGATGATATTGGTGTATCAGATTTTTTTGACTATACAGCCCCGTTTAATGTTGAAAAATCGACTACCTATGAAGCAGTTACAAAAATTGCAAACAAGCAATTGGGAAATGCTTTATTACAAAAATTTCATTTTAACAAAGCTACCGGCAAGCCCATCACTTTACATATTCCTCCTTCTAAAAACTATCCGGGTGATGGTGCCTTTACCTTAGTGAACGGTATTCAAAACCAAAAAGGATTGGCCAGGAGCAAAGAGTTTCTTGGTTTCAGCGGTGCCGATTGTGAGGCCCTGATCAACCTGGGCAGTTTCCAGGAAATATCATCCGTTACGGTGCATGTGTTCCAGCAAAAAGGTTCCTGGATATGGAACCCGGCTTCGGTTGAAGTTTTTTCATCCGTGGACGGTATGTATTTCAGCAGCCTTGGTTCATCCGGTGATGTAACTGCAACGGCATCGGGTAATGGCACCGTCACCGTTAATTTTACTAATACTCCCACCAGTTTTATAAAAGTGATCGTAAAGAATTTTGGTGATATTCCTGAAGGTAATCCCGGTGCCGGTAAAAAAGCATGGCTATTTGTAGACGAGATCGAAGTGAATTAGAATTGCAGGTTTTTGCTGCCACAATCTTATTCCCTGCCATTGACATTTTTATATCTTTGACGGGCAATAAACGAAAACTTATTTTGCATGGCTACAAAAACAGCTCCTATTGACCTCACTGATAGTTTTGAAAAGATCCCTGTTAAGATTTATCCTGACCTGAAAGAAGGATCCAGGTTTGTTGCGCAGCAAATCGCCAACCTGATACGGGAAAAGCAACAGAAAAAAGAAAAATGTGTTTTGGGATTAGCCACCGGCTCAACGCCAAAAACATTATATGCAGAACTGGTGCGGATGCACCGCGAAGAAAAACTCAGTTTTAAGAACGTTGTTACGTTCAACCTCGACGAGTATTATCCCATCGATAACAAAGCACTCCAAAGTTATGACCGTTTCATGCGGATCAACTTGTTTGACCATGTCGATATCAATCCAAAAAACATTCATATCCCCAACGGTGAGATCAAAAAGGATGATATTAAGGCCCATTGTAACGACTATGAGAAAAAAATAAAAGAAGCAGGAGGTATTGACCTGCAAATTCTCGGTATCGGTAACAACGGACATATTGGTTTCAACGAACCTGGCTCAGGTATTTATTCCAAAACAAGGCTGATCACCCTGGATACTTCCACCCGTATTGCAAATGCGTATGAATTTGCTAATATATCGGAAGTACCCCGCTTAGCAATCACGATGGGTATCGGAACGATCTTACAATCCAAGAAGATCATCCTGATGGCCTGGGGTTCCGGTAAAGCCCCCGTTATTAAAATGGCCGCTGAAGATGACGATAACGAACATGTACCGGCTTCCTTGCTGCAGAATCATGATGATGTCACCTTTGTGGTGGATGAAGCCGCTGCATCGGAGTTAACAAGAAATAAATCACCCTGGCTGACCGGTGATTGCGAATGGACATCCAAGATGATCAAGAAGGCCGTGGTAAATATGGCCTTGAAATTAAAGAAGCCGGTATTGAGCCTCACGAATGCCGATTATAATGAATATGGATTAAGTGACCTGCTGGTGGAAAAAGGTGATGCCTACGAGATCAACCTGCAGGTGTATTATATGCTGCGTGATTCTATCACGGGCTGGCCGGGCGGAAAGCCGGATTCGAACATACCCAATCACCCGGAACGTTCCAATCCTTATCCCAAGAAAGTGATCATCTTCTCCCCTCACCCGGATGATGATATCATTAGTATGGGCGGCACGTTTCAGCGTTTGCAGGACCAGGGACATGAAGTACATGTCGGTTACCAGACCAGCGGCAATATTGCCGTCACCGATGAATTTGTGACCCGTTTTCTTGACTTTGCAGTAGGCTTTGAAGAGATAGCAGGTATTGATACCAGTACATCAGGAAAGATATTGAATGATGCCAGGAAATTCATTGCCAAAAAGAAATCCAACCAGGTGGATACACCGAATATCCGTGCCATCAAAGGTTTGATCAGGCGATGTGAAGCAAGGGCCACCTGCAGGTATGTAGGTATCAAAGATGAACATATCCATTTCCAGAATCTTCCTTTTTATGAAACAGGAACGATCGAGAAAAAACCCATGAGTGAAAAAGATATAAAGATCACCATGGAATTATTGCGGCAGGTAAAACCCCAACAGGTCTATTGTGCCGGTGATTTTGCCGATCCACATGGTACCCACATCGTTTGCTTCAATGTGGTATTAGAATCACTCAAACGTATCAAAGCTGCTGGTGATGACTGGATCAATGATTGCTGGCTCTGGCTATATAAAGGAGCCTGGCAGGAATGGAATATTGAAGAAATTGAAATGGCGATACCCATGAGCCCCGACCAGGTATTGAAAAAACGGTTTGGAATTTTCATTCACCAGTCACAAAAGGATATGGTGCCTTTCCAGGGCAGTGATTCAAGAGAGTTCTGGCAACGGGCCGAGGAAAGAAATGCCGCTACCGCCAACCTGTATGCAGACCTGGGACTTACCCATTATGCCGCCATGGAAGCCTTTGTCAGATGGCATTATTAGAGCCGGATTTAGATTTCAGATTTTAAAATTACAGGCCTATATTTGCAGCCCCAAAAGGGAGTTGGCCCCGTAGCTCAATTGAATAGAGCATTTGACTACGGATCAAAAGGTTTCTGGTTTGAATCCAGACGGGGTCACAAAGCTTCAGTAACCGCTGAAGCTTTTTTATTTAATACAGGTTATGGCAGGGGTTTCCTGTCTTTCCAGTCCGGTACATATTTATCCAGCAGGGCCTGGTATTCTTTATAATTCTTCAACCCGGAGAGATCAGGATCCCTGAGTAAGGCATCAAAATTCTTATATCCTCTTTCATAGGCCTGGCGGAGATAAAGAATAGCCTGCTCGGGTTTATTCAGCAAGGCATAACTGCAGGCAAGGTCAAAATAAGCTTTACCATTCTTAGGATTTAAACGGATAGAACGCTGGATGTAAATGATCGAAGAATCATATTGACGGAGGGAATGGAATAATATGCCAAGGTTAAACGCCGAACTGAAAATAGTAGAGTCAATGGCCACCGCCCGGCGATAATAAACAAAAGCAGAATCGGGCTGCTCCATGTTCATGTAAGCAGCACCAATATTATTATGCGCCGGCACATGCCCGGGATTTTGCTGAATTACTTTTTTGAAATAATATACCGAAGAGTCATACTGTTTCATTTCATGGAAATAAAAGGCCAGGGTTTCATTCAGCTGGTCGGGATCAACCGGCCGGGCTGCCAGTTGCTTTTTAAAATAAAAGCCAGCGGAGTCAAATAGCTTCAGCTGCCGGAACACGGTAGAAAGATTGGCCATCGCCGTGGTATTCTCCGGGTTCATCTGTAATGAACGCTGCAAATAGGACATGGCTGAATCCAGTTGCTTCATTTCTTTCATCACCAGTCCCATATTATTATACAACTGGGAATTTCGTGGATCCAAAGCAATAGCCCTGCGATAATAGGTCCGGGCTGAATCATAGCGTTTCTGGTCAAGGAAGATCAGGCCGAGATCATTAATGACTGAAATACTGTTGGGATCAAACTGCGGTAATGTTTTCAAATAATTGGTCACCGAATCCGGCTGCCCCAGTTCCCGGTATACCTTCATCAGGTTATTGTAGGCCGATCTGTAATCCGGTTTAATGAACAATGCCTTTTTAAAATAAGCTTTGGCGGAGTCATAGTTATTATCCTGCCGGTAAATAACCCCCAGGCTGTTCAGAATGGTTGGATTGAAAGGTTCTGTTTTAATCGCTTTCTGGAAATAAGCATAGGTGGAATCAGGTTCCTTCTGTTCCTTAAATACCAACCCGAGGTTGATCAGGGAGAAGGCAGAAAAGGGATTTACCTGCAAAGCACTGCGGTAATAATAACTGGCTGAATCCAATTGCTTCATATTGAAACACACACGGCCAAGGTTATTCCAGGCTTCTTCATATTTGGGATCAAAGTCTATAGCAGCCCGGTAATACGTTTTAGCTGAATCATACATTTTCAGCTCTTTATAAAAATTACCGATATAAATATTAACAATAGATTTATCCTGGTAATTAGCAAAGGCTTTGGTGAAATAGACCCTTGCCGAGTCGGCATTATTTTGACCGATAAATGCCTTGCTGATACCATTATAGGCACTAACGAATTTTGGATCAGCTGCAATGGCTTTCCGGAAATACACAATGGCTTCCTCATAATTCTTCTTCTCATTATTCAGCCAGCCGATATTATTGCTGGCATAAACGTTGGCGGGTTCAATCGCCAATGCCTTTTGATAATTGACGATAGCCGAATCGGCTCTTGACAGTGAATAATAATAATGACCCAGGTCCACATAAGCATCAGCGCTGCCGGGATCAACTTGTATAGCTTTGCGGTAGTATTTCAATGCTGAATCTACCCGGCCAAGGCTTTTATAGGAATACGCCAACGTCACATATGGGTACCGCCAGTTAGGGGCTGCAGCAATCGATCTTCTTGCATAAAAAATGGCACTATCGATCCTGCTGTTATCGAAATGCAGGGAAGCCAGTGTGTTCAAAATATAAGCAGCATTATTATCTGCCGCATAAGCAGTATAGGCATACTGGAAAGCTCTATTGATATCCATCAGCCTCCTGTCTTTTCCAAAATAACCTCTTGCTTTGAAAAAGTTCATCCTTCCCTGCAGGGATTGTGCAAATACGGGATCATCTTCTGCGATATAACTGATCGCCTTTTCCAGCATGACTCCCACATCAGAGAATTCCTGCCTCGCTACCTTTTCCATCCGGTCGAGACTGCTGGTCATTTCATCACTCTTCTCGGTTTCTTCCACCTGTGCCCTGATCTTTTGCACTGAAGCGGCATCCTTACATTCCAGGTAAAGGTTGATCTTGCTTTGTGCAAAATTGATGAACTCAACCGCCAGTGTTGATTGTGCATCGATGGTATAAGAAGTGCCGGGGAATTTCTTAACCATTTCATTGTAATAATACTCCGCTGAATTAGTCCCGATCAGCCGGCTTTCTTTCACCGCAGTATTGAAGCGGTTATACGTTTCGATCAGCACCGTATCTTCCGGGTACCGGCCAATACCCCGGCTGCGGGGCGCAAAGGAAGTGCCGCCGCCTTTTGCTTTCAGTTGTTTTGTCTTCAGCCATTTGTTCAGGTAGGCCGTATCAACAATACCCATCATCTTTTCAGTATTCTCATTGCAGCAAAAGAAAGGTTCCTGTTTTCGTTTGAACCGTTGCTGTGCAATAGCAGGCACATTCTGCTCCACATATTTCTGTATTTCACCCAGTGTGACTTTATAATCAGGAACACCTGTTCCGACGGTATCCGCCATACCGTTCAATCCGTCCACGAGGTAGTAGGTAAATAATCCATGCCCGTTACCAATGGAAGCATCCTCCAGCGATTCTTGTCCCGCTCCTGTTGCCAGCATAATGATCTCCCCTGCTTTCTTCTCCGATATAGCCGCATTTAATACCTGTTGTCCTTCAGAACCACCTGGTAATTCATTGCTCCGGCAGGCATCCATAATGAATACCACCTCCACTCCTTTGCGGCTGAACTCACCGATCCGGCTTTTCAACGTATAAAGCTGCACATTCCCGGTAACGATATAATTATTCTTGTCACCGGCCGGGTTGCAGTCATAGGTCAGGAAGAAAAACTCGTCCTGGTTAATAGCATCACCGTGACCGGCGAGGTAGAAAAAGAGCCGGTCTCCTTTCTGCAATCCTTTTGTCTTCAGCCAGGCCATTCCTTTTACCCAGAAATTAGCGGCCATGGCCTGTTCGTTCAGCAGGCAGTAGATATTACCATCCGGCACTTTGCCCCCGGCCGGTGATTTCAGGTAATCCCTGAACATCTCAGCATCCTTATCGGCATAGGTCAATGGACGGATATACTTGTAAGTGGAGATACCCATGATCATGGCAAAGGTCTGCGGGCCCCT
The DNA here is from genome assembly GCA_016786805.1 of Chitinophagaceae bacterium. GTDB lineage: Bacteria > Bacteroidota > Bacteroidia > Chitinophagales > Chitinophagaceae > CADEDV01. Next base: position 13,360 of record JAEUVP010000282.1, read on the forward strand.
GGCGGAGTCGGTTTTGGTGGCCGGTGGGGTCTGAGCATGAGCATTAGTGGCAATCATGCAAAAAAACAAACAGCCTGCAAGCAGTATTGCAAGGTATTTTCGCATAAATTCGAACAACTAATTTACAGGTTTACAGTGGATATATGACATCGAGGCGGCATAAAGGATCTGTAAGTCCCCTAACCTCTGATACCAGCACCAATAGTCCTGTTTTCAACTAACCAATGAACTAACTGAATGAAGCAGATCCATAAACGTATCGGGCAGCATGTCCGGCGTTTTCCCCGTCATTTCACCAAGTATCTCTATGAACGGGATACCATTTTTGCCACCATTTGGGTGTTCATATTCATTGTCGTGCTCGGAAGTATACCCCTCAATTTATCCGTACTGAACCCGCTGAAACTGGCGCTGAAGGATTTTGATATCAGCGATATAAGTTATTCGGATTTAGGTAAGGAGACAGAATATAACCTGGACAGTAACATTGTAATTATCAATATTGGTCATGCTGACCGGGAAGGCCTTTCCTTGCTGATAGATAAAACAGCGTCTTACGAACCTAAAGTAATGGGGTTGGATGTGGTTTTTGAAGGTCCGCATGAATATCCCTACAAAGACTCACTAACAAGGGCATCTATTGCAAAACACAAGAATCTTGTTATCACAAACAGGATCGATTGGGATGATGTGAAAGAACCACTGAAGGGGCAATATTTTTCCGATGTTACCACGCATAAAGGGTATGCTAACCTGGTCGGGGATTCAAAAACTGAAAGGAACAGCATCCGGCTTTTTTCTGCCTTTGAAAAGATCAATGGCACTGTTCATAATAGTTTTCCTGCTGCCCTGGTAAAAGAGTATGATGAAAAAGCATTCCGTAAACTGGAGAAAAGGCACAAGCCGGTGGATGTGATCAATTATTCAAGGCATATTAATCAATACAGAATTGTAGAAGGTGATTCGTTGTTGCTGGGCTTGATTGTACCTGACTACATAAAAGGTAAGATCGCATTGCTGGGCTATATCAGCCATGACCCGAACGATATAGAAGACAAAGTGTTTACCCCGATGAATGAAAAATTTGTCGGCAAATCAATCCCGGATATGAATGGGATTGTGGTACATGCCAATATCATCTCAATGATCCTGGAAGATAATTATGTAAATAAGCTACCTTCATGGGCCAATTGGCTGATCGCTATATTTCTTTGCTGGTTGCATATGTCTTTCTTTATCCGGTACTATCTTGAAAATCATATCTGGTTCCATTTAGTGGCAAAGCTGGCCCAGGTTTTTTCGATCATTCTTTTTTCTTACCTGGCCATTGCCTTATTTGATTGGTTCAATATTAAACTGGATATGAAGTATTCGCTGATCGTTATAATCCTGGCTGTTGACGTTATTTATTTTTACGAAGCATTTGCTGTATGGATGCATAAAAAATATCATTACCACACTGTCTTTCACCAAAAACATCATTGATCATGAAAAAGTTCTTTTTATTATCCATTGGCTTACTGGGTATTTTCCTGCTCCGGGCGCAGGAAAACGGGTTCCTTATTTACAGTTATAAAGGAACCATTGCTGTCATTGAAAACAAAGTGGAAAGCAAGGCCAAAGTGGGCAAAATGCTGAACAGTGCAGCCAGCATCAAAGTGGCGGCTGGTGGAACCGTTACACTGATCTGTAACGAAGCGGCCATGTTCAGTATCAGTAAAGCCGGTACCTATACATTAAGTTCTTTTGGTGATTCCTGCAAAGTATCCACCAGTTCTGTTAGTGCTAATTATGTAAAATATGTATGGGCACAAATGACAAAATCAAGCAGCTCGCCGGGAAGTGATCGGAAAAAATTCATGAATACCGTGGGAGCTGTGAGCCGTTCCGTCAATAATATCTGGATTGACCCGAGACTGGATACCGTGAATTATTCCGGTGGCGAATTCCCGCTTTCCTGGAAATCCTATGCCGACGCTAAAGATTTTGAATTCTCCTTATTCAATGCCGATAATACAACAACCCCTGCTTTTAAAACCGTGGTGGGTAAATTAAAAATTCCGATACAGAATTTTGCTGCCAAAATAAAACCCGGTAACTCTTACTTATGGACAGCAGCAGTAAAAGGAGAGAATAATGATGAATTAAAAGTGTTGAACTATGTCAGCAAAGAAAATTTCCAGGCAACACTGGCTGCATTAAAAGCCTCCGCAGGTGCTTTTGAAAATGCAGCAGAAGAAGCCTACCGGTTAGGGTTCCTGCTGGAAGATGCACATTATATGGCAGAAGCTTACCAGTATTATTCCAAAGCGGCAACCCTGGCGCCTGATGTTCCGCTTTACCGTTCCACCCTGATGTCCTTTAAAAAAGATTATGAAATAAAATAAGTCGTTAAGTGTTTGCATTAACTGATCCGCCACTCATGTGGCGGATTTTTCATTTAATAAAATCCCTGAATTTCTCTGCTTATCATTCCTTACATTTAAACGCACAAAAATTATATATGAAAAAACTATTCTTTATTGCTTTATTGCTCCCGGCCCTGTTTGGCCGCTCCCAGATGAAAGCAGCTGATGTAAAAACCTTTGTTCTTAAAAACGGTATGAAATTCCTCGTGGTGGAAGACAATTCCATCCCCAACGCCAATATGTACCTGTTCTACAAGGTTGGCAGCCGCAATGAATACCAGGGCATCACCGGCCTCTCCCATTTCTTTGAACACATGATGTTCAATGGCGCTAAAAAATATGGCCCCAAACTATTTGACCAGACCATGGAATTCAATGGCGGTGCCAACAATGCTTATACCACTGAAAATGTAACGGTTTATACTAACTGGTTTCCTTCTTCGGCTACCGAAGTGATCTTTGACCTGGAGGGTGACCGGATCGCCAGTCTCAGTATCGATCCCAAAATGGTGGAAAGCGAAAGAGGGGTTGTACTCAGTGAAAGGAGTACCGGGTTGGAAAACTCTCCCTGGAATTTATTAGGCCAGCAGGTGCAGGCTACTGCTTTCCAGGAACATCCTTATCACTGGCCGGTGATCGGCTATGAAGACGATATGAAGAACTGGAAACAATCCGACCTGGAACGTTATTTCAAGACTTACTATGCACCGAATAATTGTGTAGTGGTGGTGTCTGGTAATGTGAAAGCGGATGATGTTAAAAGGCTGGCTGAAAAATATATTGAACCAATTGCCGCACAGGCACCCCCTCCGCCCGTACATACCGTGGAGCCGCCGCAAACAGGCGAAAGAAGAATACTGGTACAGAAAGACGTGGCCACGCCATACCTGATGATCGCTTATAAAGCACCGGAAGCCAAACATGCAGATTATTACCCGCTAATCATCCTGAGTGATATACTCAGTAGTGGTAAATCGTCAAGACTTTATGCTTCCCTGGTAGATAAAAAACAACTGGCTACTTCAGTATTCACCAATTACGACCAGAGTTTTGATCCCACTCTTTTCCAGTTCTATGCAGTTGCCGGTAAGGGTATCAACGAAAACGACCTGGAGAAAGCCATCTACGAAGAAATTGAGAAGATCAAAAAAGACGGCATCAGTGAAAATGAATTACAAAAGATAAAAAACCAGAAGCTGATGGAATTCTACGGACAGGTGGAAACGATTAATGGCAAATCCAACAATATTGGCACCTACGAGGTTTTCTTTGGCGACTATAAAAAAATGTTTGATGCTCCCGCAGAGTTCAATAAAGTAACGATTGATGATGTGAAGCGGGTAGCTAACAAATATTTCAGTAAATCTGCCAGAACAGTGGGTATACTGAAATCAAACACCAACGAATAATATTATTATACTACTAAAGAAAATCATCATGCAATACATAAAACGTTTATTCATCTTCACTTTGTTGCTTACAGTTGCTATGCAACTTTCAGCGCAGGGTTACAAACTGCCGAAATACGAAAAATTTAAATTAAAGAACGGGCTGACGGTTTAC
>JAEUVP010000384.1 GCA_016786805.1 Chitinophagaceae bacterium
TGCTTTCCGGTAATCTTCCTGTAACACGTAAACAATACCGATATTTTGCAGTACACTGGACAGGTTCCTCGGCTTGTTTCTTTTTTCTTCGAGTTTTAATTTCTGGATATAGAGTTCCAGGGCACGGGGATAGTTACCAAATTTCAGGAAGGTGTTGGCTAATACGCCAAGGGCTCTTGATTCCCCTTCCAGGTAATTGATATTTTTAGAAAGATAAAGCGATTGTTGTGATAGAAATAAAGCAGTGTCCGGATTATAAACGTTGATAGCACTGGCCAGTTGCCACATCAGCGAAGCTCTTGTGCTATCCACTTTTTCAAAGGTCAGTAAGCGGCGAAGGCTGTCTGCTTTCTCTTTTTGAGAAAATCCCTGTATCATAAGAAGTAATAAACAGGGGAGCAGGAAATACTTTTTTACCGGGTTCTGGCCTGAGGAAAATGAAACAGTCATTGGGATTGCACTTGGTGGTTACTAAGCGTATCGAATTTAATCATAATAAATGAATTTTTGTGGCCTATTACCGGGATTAGGAAAGCTGTTTAAGGACTGGACTGGACTGTACCGTTCTTTCAATTATCTTAGTTGCTGAATCATTTTAAATATGAATTATTCCCGTTGCAAGACATTTTGCATTGTCCTGGTATTATTCTTCCTGATATCTTCTCCGATCCAGGGACAAAAAAAATACAGGGCTGAAAAAAAATTACAACAGGAGTTTAAGGGCAACTTTGTAAAGGCCGTATCGCAATACAAATTACTGGCTGCGAATCGTCCCGCTGGTAAATTTCCTAAAACATGGTTTCCTGCCACCGGGAAATATGAATGGAGTAATTCCGGTTGGTGGTGCAGTGGTTTTTATCCCGGAAGCTTATTATATCTCTATGAGCAAACAGGAGATACTGCTTTATACAAGGAAGCATTGATCATGCTGGACGAACTGGAAAAGGAAAAGAATAATACTGGTACACATGATCTTGGGTTTATGATGTATTGCAGTTTTGGGAATGCTAATCGCATAGCTGCACTACCCGGGTATAATGATATTTTACTGACCAGTGCCCGTTCCCTCGCTACCCGGTTCAATGAGAAAGTAGGATGTATCCGTTCCTGGGATTCAAAAGGCTCTGATTTTTTGGTGATCATTGACAATATGATGAACCTTGAACTGTTATTCTGGGCCACACGGTTTTCCGGCGATTCTTCTTTTTACAAACTGGCAGTTACCCACGCCAACACGACCATGAAAAACCACTTTCGCCCTGACCATAGTTCTTATCATGTACTGAATTATGATACCGCAACGGGGATCGTTAAACAAAAAAGAACAGCGCAGGGTGCAGCGGATGAATCAGCCTGGGCAAGAGGGCAGGCATGGGGTTTATATGGATTTACCGTTATGTACCGGGAAACAAAAGATAAAAAATACCTGGAGCAGGCCAACCATATCGCCCATTTTATACTTCAGCATCCGAATCTCCCGGCGGATAAGATACCCTATTGGGATTTTAATGCACCTGGTATTCCTGCTGTATTACGGGATGCTTCAGCAGCTGCTATTACCGCTTCAGCACTCATTGAATTGAGTGAGTATACGGATCCCAAAACAACAGTTTCTTATTTGAATGCTGCTGCTGTTATTTTAAAAACATTATCGGGGAGCTCATACAAGGCCAACAGAGGAACAAATGGCGGGTTTCTCATCCGGCATGGAGTAGGTCATTTGCCTGCGGGGACAGAAGTAGATGTGCCGCTGACCTATGCAGATTATTATTTTATCGAAGCGATGACCCGTTTTAATAAACTCAGGTAACGGGATATCAGATACCAGCGAGGTATTGCTTCTCGATATATTCTACAACGTTTGAAAGATTTTTAGTTTGTTCAAAAACAGCCAGCTGGCGATCGGCACCGGTTCCCTGTTCCAGCATTTTGTGTACATAAGCAAGGCGGTGACGACTACCCAGGTGGTCCAATACAGGATCAACAAAATCAAGCAGCTCATAGATCAGTGCCCTTGTATTCACTTCTTCTTCTTTCCCGAAATCGATCAGGTAGCCATCAATACCATAGCGGCTGGCTCTCCATTTATTTTCATTGAGTAGCGGCCTCGGGTATTGAATAAAATTCAGGTTCTTGCTGCGCAGCATATAGATCCGGGCACAAATAGCCTGGAACAAAGCAGCAATCGCAATGGTTTCATCAACCGTCATCGGCACATCACAAATACGGAACTCTACGGTATTAAAGAAAGGATGAACTCGCAGGTCCCACCAGATCTTTTTGGCATTATCAATACAATTAGTTTTGATCAGGAGCTTCACATAATTATCATACGCCTCGATACTCTCAAATGCTTCAGGTATACCGGTACGGGGAAATTTATCAAATACCTTGGTGCGGAAAGATTTGTAGCCTGTCATTCTCCCTTCCCAGAAAGGGGAGTTGGTACTTAATGCATATACGTGGGGTAAGAAGTACCTGGTGGAATTGGCAATATGATTAGCCATTTCCCGGTTTTCCATACCTACATGTACATGCAGACCGAAAATGAGATTACTTCTTGCGGCTTCCTGTAGCTCATTAACAATCTCACTATACCGAACATGGTCGGTGATGAGCTGGCTTTCCCAGTGACTGAAAGGGTGAGTGCCGGATGCACCCATTGCAAAACCCAGGTCGCCGGCAATGCCGGATATGGTTTTACGCAAGGTTGCGACATCCGTATAGGCTTCATCAATATCGGCGCAAATATCCGTACCCACTTCCACTACCGCCTGGTGCATTTCTGCTTTCACTTTGTCCTTGATCACTTTCTGTCCTTCATGAACAATCTTTTGTTCATGACTTTTGAGCTCATGAGTGGCAGGATCAAGTACCATGTATTCTTCTTCAACTCCGAGAGTAAAACTTTTATAGTTCAGGGTCATACGTTAATTTGAAATGGGTAATTGTCTTTTAGATCAAAGGTGTTTTAGTGCTGCTTCTTTTTACATATTCACCCCAGGTAAGGTTATCAGCTCCGTCCACGTTGCTCATCGCTTTTTCAATAGCATAATTAGCAGCGGTTTCCACTACCCATTCAAAATTTTCTTCTCCCACACTGGTTCTTTCTGCGTCCGGTGCCGGGTTGCAGAAGTCAATGGCATAAGGAATACCGTCACGAACAGCTAATTCCACTGTATTAAAATCATAACCAAGATACTTGTTGATGCGAAGTACAATATCAGTCATCTGTTGCAGGCGTTCTGCCGAAGGCTTGAAATCGGCTACGTAACGAAGATGATGCGGGTTGCGGGGCTCATACGACATGATCCGCACATATTTGCCGCCGATGCAATAGCAACGATAGTATTCGGTGAAAACGATCTCTTCCTGCAACAGCATTACTAACTGGCCCGTTTCACTGTGTTTTTGAAAAAACTCTTCTGCACTATTGAGTTTGTAAACATGTTTCCAGCCACCGCCGGCAAAGGGTTTCATATACGCAGGGAAACCAACATATTTAAAAATTGAATCCCAGTCCAGCGGGAACGCAAGGTTGCTGAATGATTCGTCGGAAGTATCATCCGGCAAATCTCTTGAAGGCAGGATAGCTGTTTTTGGAACAGGCACATCCACTTTTGTCATCAGGCAGTTATTGAAATATTTATCATCAGCACTCCACCAGAAAGGGTTGTTGATAACAGCCGTACCGGTAACAGCAGCATTTTTCAGCCAGGTACGATAAAAAGGTACATCCTGCGAGATACGGTCTATGATCACACTATAACCGCTGTGAACGCCCTGCATGGCCTTATCAATACGGACAGGCTCTGCTATAATACCTGGTACGTTTTTACTGTTGACTCTTGCTACAAAGGCTTCCGGGAATGAACGTTCCTTGCCATGGAGGATTCCTATTTTCTTCATAAACTGTTTTTAGTTGATTGGTTAATGATGCAGGCCTTGCAGTGGAAGCAAAAACTGGAACCAGTGCGGCTGTTACCAAATTTATTTTTTCGTCATCAAATTAACAAATTAACCAACTGCTTTTATGGGGTTGTGGAAGATTGTTTCAAAAAGCGGCTATTATTATTAAATCCTTATTTTTGAAACCATGCGTATGACGAAAGTATCGGGTGTCCTGGTAGAAAATGCGGTTATAAAGTCCCGGGAACTGGGCAGGGAGGTGAAAATTGATTTTTATTTGCCCCTTAACGTAGCCGACCCCTCTCAAATGAGTTTACTGCTGATCAATGACGGCCAGAATATGGAGGAGCTGGGTTTTGAAGCTATCCTGGAGAAATTATATGCCGATGAGGCAATAGAACCCCTGCTTTGTGCGGCTATTCATTGCGGTGAAGACAGAAAAATGGAATATGGTGTGGCCGGGGAACCCGATTATCTCGGCCGGGGAGCAAAAGCCGCAGTTTATACTGCCTTCATAGTTGAGGAATTGCTTCCTTATATCAAAACAACCTACCGGCTGTCCTCATTCAAAGAAAAAGCATTTGCGGGGTTTTCGCTGGGTGGCCTTAGTGCACTGGACATTGTCTGGAACCATCCTTCAGTATTTAAGAAGACAGGAGTATTCTCTGCTTCATTATGGTGGAGAAGTATTGACCAGACCGAAAAAGAGTATGACGATGATACACACCGCATCATTCATCAGCAGATACGGAAAGGAAATTTTTATCCCGGTTTGAAATTCTTTCTGCAATGCGGAAATAAAGACGAAACTATGGATCGAAACCATAACGGTGTTATTGATTCCATTGATGATACGGTTGACCTGATCAAAGAACTGGTTAAAAAAGGATACGATAAAGAAAAGGATATTCACTACCTCGAAATGCCGGAGGGCCGCCATGATGTTCCCACCTGGGGCTTGGCCATGCCTGAGTTTTTGAAATGGGGTTGGGGCAAGAAATGATCTTTTGTTTAATAAAAG
>JAEUVP010000310.1 GCA_016786805.1 Chitinophagaceae bacterium
TTTAATAAAGACCAATCCTTTCATACCGATCTGCGGACGTTTCACCCATTCTGTCAGTTCATCCGTTTGTTTGCGGCTGTATTCGCTGCAACCCGGAACTGCTATTGCTAATACAGTCTCTGCTTCATCAAATACTTTAAAATCCGCTCCATTGATCAGGGAAGAATGGTCTGCTTTCTTCACATAAACTGAAGTCGGCTTTTTTAAATTCAGTACTTTCATGCTGAAACGGATATCCGGTTTGTCATTGCCATAATTCCACATCGCATCTTCCCAGGTCATGCGTTCCACTTTCTCTGCATAATCAATTCCTTTCACCTCTTTGAAAATGGATTTGATCATGCCTTCAAACATATTCAGGATATCTTCCTGCTCCACGAATGCCATTTCACAGTCGATCTGGGTGAACTCCGGCTGACGGTCGGCCCGCAGGTCTTCATCCCGGAAACATTTCACCACCTGGTAGTAGCGGTCATAGCCACTCACCATCAATAACTGTTTGAATGTTTGCGGTGATTGTGGCAATGCATAAAACTGGCCGGGGTTCATTCTTGAAGGAACCACAAAATCCCTTGCGCCTTCAGGTGTTGATTTGATCAGGAATGGTGTTTCAATATCCATGAAACCGTTGCTGTGCAAATAATTTCTTGCTGCCCGGTTCACCGCATAGCGTAATTCCAGGTTTTTCTTCACCGCATTCCTGCGCAGGTCCAAAAACCGGTATTTCATCCGCAGGTCATCCCCGCCATCTGTATCATCCTGGATGGTGAATGGGGGTACGGCAGATTTATTTAAAATTGTAAACGAAGACACACTGATCTCAATATCACCGGTAGGAATATTAGCGTTCTTATTGCTTCGCTCATTCACTTTCCCGGTAGCCTGTAGCACAAACTCACGGCCCAAAGGATTTTCTTCCAGCACCTTGTTCAGTTCTTCACCAAACAATAACTGGGTTATACCATAACGGTCCCGCAGGTCCACAAACGTGATAGCACCGAATTTCCGGACGGTCTGCACCCAGCCGGCCAGGGTCACTTCTTTAGTAGTATCAGCAATTCTTAGTTCTCCGCAGGTGTGAGTTCTGTACATAATCTTGTCCGTCTTTTTAAGCTTTATAAGGCAGCAAAGATAAGCAGTGCGGGTCTTTTGCGGAAAATAACATCCCTTGTGTAATTGCAATAGTAATTTGCATCCTGTCTGTTGTACTGAACCACTGTTTATGAATAAAACTATCCTCTTTGTACTCATATGCCTGGGAATTTTTGATCAGGCTACGGCCCAGCAACCCCTGAAAGATATCCGGAAGAAAAGCTGGATGACCTATGTCTATCGCATACCAGCTGATACAGCCGAAAAATATGTCAGAAAGGGGATCAAAACCGCTGACCATTATTTAGATCAGCCGGCTGCCCGGGTTTTCCCGCTGGATTCTATTAACTATGAAAACCTGCCGGTTGGTAATTACCTATTTGTATCAGTTATGGATAATGAGTTGCTGGTAAAATTCCATTGCAAGACTAATGTCAAGAGTTATGTAGTCAATAACCAGGTGCGGCCGCAACTGGTTTTGAGAAATGATGCCGGGGAGTTATATAAAAATGCGTTGGTTACCGTGGATGGTAAACAAGCAATTTTTAATGAAAAGGCCGGTACTTATAGCGTAAAACAAAAAGAACCAGAGGATGCAGTAGTAAAAATGATCATCCCCGGTGATACTTCTTTTGCAGAATTTTCCGTGTTCAATGAAAAGTATCGTACCGTTCGTCAGCAACGCTGGTCGAGGTTCAGTTATAGCAGGTTTGGCCGTGTGCTGGCATGGTTGCCCAATAAGGTCAGCTACCTATTTAAGAACAAACCCCGTAACTGGTTCAGGAAACGTTATCGCAATAACCGGTACCAGCAGGGAAAAGGATATATGCTTTTCAGTAAACCCAAATATTTTCCATTAGATACGGTCAGATTTAAAGCTTATTTACTGGATAAAAAAGGAAGGCAATATAAAGACCAGGTAGAAGCATGGCTGAGTTATTACAACGGGCGGTCAACTGTTGTTAAAAAACTGGCTGAACTGAAACCGGTAAGTGCAGGGGCATATGTGTATGAATTTAATACGGGAGATACATTAGGCAACGACAGGAATATCCAGGTATTGCTTAAATCTAAAAAGAACAAACTATTACTACAGGGAAATTTTCATATTGAGGATTACCTGCTGGATGAAGTGACAACTTATAAGATCGAATCAAAGCAACCCAAATATTTTGCCGGAGATACGCTGCAGTTTACAGCATCAGCAAAAGATGCCAACGGGCTGCCCCTGATGGATGGAAAGGTGAAATTGGTAGTACTGAGTGAATCAGTAGACCAATTTTTGCCCGAAAGGGAATTTGTACCTGATACATTATGGCAGGAAGAAAAAACATTGGCGATTGAAGAGGATACCAAATTCATAATTCCCTCCGCTGCCTTTCCCAAAGCCGACCTGCAATTGAAAGTAAAAGCTATTTTCCGGAATAGTAATAATGAAATTCAGGAAGAAAACGAAACGGTGACCTATAAATCAGGTGAAGCGATCATTGATATAAAAGAATTGGGTGGGGCACTTATTGCTACCTATTATGAGAACGGAAAGCCTGTTAAACGATCCGGGTGGATGGAAACAGACCTGCACTACATGCCTGTTGTGGTGGAATTTCCGCACAGGGTCAAGATAGATCCTATGGCAGAGACCTACGAATTCTATATAAAAAATGAAAAGGATAGCATTACTGAATACAATAGTCATGATATAGAAGAACGTTATACTATCGGATTTAGCAGGATGCAGGAAAAAGATACCGTGGCTTTTGCTTTATCCAACCCAAATAAAGTGCCGGTCTATTACAGCATTTTTGACGGAGATAAAAGTTTATTCAAAGCTTCATCCGATGAAGAATGGATAACCTGGAAAAGCAGGATGCCGGCAGGGAAATCATACCGGGTGAAATGGGAATATTATTGGGGCGGGGAAGAAAAACATGGTGCAGAAACCATTGCCTTGCTGTCTAAGCTGCTATCTTCAGAAATAAAATCAGCAGCTACTGTGTACCCCGGGCAAACAGACACGATCACTGTTGCCGTAAAAGATTATAAAAAAAGAGATGCTAAAGGGGTGAACATTACAGTGGTAAGTTATAATGCACAATTCGGAGAAGATATCCGTGTGCCCGAGCCACCCTATATACAAAAATTCAGGGGGAAGGCGCCGATACAATACGACCAGTTTGAGACGGAGGAAGCTGTTGCCACTAACAAATTTTTGCTCGGGCAACATCCCGGCTGGAGACAGAAATTTGAACTGGATACCATGCCGTATTACCAGTTTTTGTTCCCGGTTGAAAAATACCAGCTGCGTAAATCGAGAGTGCAGAATATTTTGCCACAGGTATCCGTATTTGCAGTAAAACAAGGCGTGCCACAGGAAATATATTTACTATACATCAACAGGGAGTTGGTTTATTATAACGGTATTACAGACAAAGGGGCATATGCGTTCACCCGTTTTCCGGGATATGTACAGATCGGTATTCGTTTAAAAGATCAATATATTGAGTACGATAGCATTTACCTGCAACCTTATTATAAGCATGATATCGTTTTTGATATTGATAAGTTAACAGCAAAAGATAAGAGTAAGGAAATGCATCTTTACTGGGACTGGCAGGAAAGAAATTTGCTGGAAAACAAAATGCTGCGGATCGAAAATAACTACCGGAATAATTATGGCTACATATGGCAGGATGATAAAGCGGTTTTCCTGGGTGGTAATAACGAGCATGTGGTTGGCCCATTTGTGAACAACGACAGTGTTCAATTTTATAAACCGGGGGACTTTGATTTTAAGTTCATGTTTGAACCGGGTTACCGTTACCGGGTAACACCGAAGATGGTGAGGCTGGAGAAAATACCCTTATTTCCCAATTACCCGAAAGTATATTTACCTGAACGGCTAACAGTTTGGACCTTGGGTGATACGATACCTGAATTGCCTGAAATAAAGTATGATAAAACACCAGCCAGGGCATTCCTGGAACAGGCAGGGTATAATGCTTATTATAAAAACACCAACAGCAGCCGTATGGTGCTCAAATTCCCGGCGGACAGTACGATCGTTTATACGATACTGTATAACAAGAATGTGGCAACAGATTACAAAGTGTTGTGGGGACCGGTTTCCACACTTAATAATATTGCAGCTGGCACTTATTCAGTGATCATTGTGACCAGGTATTTCAATTTTGCGGAGGCGGAAAATATCAACATCAGTACGAACGGGACTTACTGCGTTCGCTTTAATAAGCGGGACTTTACAAAGCAGAATAATTTTATTGACTGGTTACTGGTGCAGCAGGAGCAGGGAAGAAAAGAAAGAGAAGATGCACTGGCTAAAAGAATGGCGGAAGAAGCAGAACGGGAAAGGAAATTTGAAACGCCGCGAATGAATTTACCGGCGGGTACGGGGATGATCTCTGGAAGAGTGACAGATACAAAAGGGAAAGACCCTGTGATAGGAGCCAGCGTATGGATCAAGGGATATAATAAGGGAGCATCAACAAATGCCAGTGGTGACTACACAATACAGGGAATAAAGGGCGGGGCCTATGTGCTGCAGTTCTCAGCAGTGGGGTATGAGACGGCAGAAGTTTCAGTATCCGTTTATGAAGGAGGGCATTCAACAGCCGATGCTTCACTGAATACAAGCTCCGCTTCTTTAAGCGAAGTGGTGGTGGTTGGGTATGGTGTGCAACGGCAAAGCCGGGAATTGAGTTATTCTGTTTCAAAAGTTAGTGCGGAACAATTAACCCTTACACAGGGATTACAGGGCAAGGTGGCGGGTCTGAATGTGCAATCAGGTGATCAAGGGATTTTTTCAGATACAAGAATAACTCTTCGTGGAATAAGATCAGTAACGGCTGAATCAACACCGCTAATAATCGTAGATGGCATTCCTGTTGATGCGATGCCCGCTGATCTTGACCCTTCAGATATTACATCTACGAGTGTATTAAAAGATGCAGCTGCTGTTGCCTTATACGGGGCAAGAGCAGCCGGAGGTGTTATTATCATTACCACGAAAGCATTCAACCCAAAAATGCTCCGGGAGCAATTCAGGGATTATGCTTTCTGGAAACCTAATTTGATCACGGATGAAAATGGAAAAGTGAAATTTGCGGTTACTTATCCGGATAATATTACCAGCTGGAAGACTTATATAGTGGGAATGGATAAAAAAAGAAGGATCACTAAAACAACTTCCGTCGTAAAAGCCTTTAAGCCGATGCTGGCACAATTGTCAGCGCCCCAATTTTTAGTAGAGGCTGATACGGCGGTACTGATCGGCAAAAAGATCAATTATACAAATACTGCATTGAATGTGGATGTTGATTTTGTGGTGAACGGGCAGCTAACGATAAAATCAAATGAAACACTGGCTGCAAATAATGCAGGGATCAGTGAATTGGGTATTGCAGCAGGTATGGAAAAGGATACACTCAGGGCTCAGTTCAGCATGAAAGCTACCAATGGTTTTACAGACGGAGAGCTCAGGTCAATACCAGTAATCCGAAAAGGCACAACCGAAACGGTTGGCGATTTTTACCTGCTTGAAAAAGATACTACTGTTTCTTTTTCTGCTAATTCCCTGGCAGGTAATGTAAAACTGTATGCACAAAATAATACATTGGACCTGTTGCTGGATGAGATTGAGCACCTTAAAAAATACCCGTACTACTGTCTTGAGCAAACAGCTTCCAAGTTGGCAGGGCTGGCCATGGAGAAAAAGATCCGGGCTGCACTCAACCAGACATTTGGCAATGAAAAAGAAATGAAGAAGCTGTTGGAGAAATTACAGAAGGGACAATTGTTTGAAGGAGGCTGGAGCTGGTGGGAAGGAGGGAGGTCAAATTTGCCAATCACTAATTATATAACCAGGGCATTACGTGAACTGCGGGGCGATGCCCTGCTGGAAACGAATATCAGGAATGCATTACTCTACCTGCAAAACCAGTTACCGCGGCTTCACAGGAATGAGCTGCTGGAAACATTGTATACATTAAGCGAAGCAGGACATGATATGGACTATGGCATGTACCTGCGTAAGATCCCGTTTGATTCGCTTACGCAACACCAGCAATGGCAAATGACCGCTGTGCTCCAACAACAAAAACTATCTTTTGATAAGGAGTTAAAAAAACTGATGGATCAAAAGACCCCCACTATGCTTGGAGGGCTTCATTGGGGAACTGACACGTATTGGTGGAATAGTAACCGTATAGCCACAACAGTAATAGCCTATAAGTTGCTGGATAAACTACCCGGTTATGAAAATGAAGCAAGAAAGATCACACAGTATTTCCTGGAGATGAGAAAAGAAGGTCATTGGAGAAACACGGTAGAGTCTGCCAGCATCTTATCTGCCATTCTTCCAAAAAAACTAGAAGAGAACAGGAACTTTACCCAGCCTGCTGTTTTATCTATAAAAGGGGATACCAGTTTTACAGTTACCCGGTTTCCATTCAGTATTGGAATTACAGATCATTACAAACAGCTTAGGATAACAAAATCAGGAGGAGGCTTGGTTTATTTTACGGCTTACCAGCAATTGTTCAACCCGGCCCCGGTGGCTGTTGACAGTAATTTCAGCATTACTACTTATTTTGAAAACAGCCAATCAGTGATCAGTTCGCTGAAAGCGGGTGAAAAAGTAACCATGAAAGTGGTCATAGAAGTGAAAAGCGACGCTGATTATGTACAGGTTGAAATTCCTATACCTGCCGGTTGCACATATGGAAAAAAAGGCGGGGACAACTGGAACGAACACCGTGAATATTATAAGGATCGGTTAATGGTCTTTACGGAAAAAATGAGCAAAGGAAAGTATACGTATGAAATAGAACTGGAGCCGAGGTACAGCGGTCGCTATACGATCAACCCGGCCAAAGCCGAATTGATGTACTTCCCGGTGTTTTATGGAAGGAACAATGTCCAAAAAATTGAGATCAAAAAATAAGTGAATGCAGCAGTGCCGTCAATGGGTTGGTTTGGTATATTTATAAGATATAAATATGCCAAACCATATTACAAAAATACTGAAGCAATTATTCGGGAAGCAAAGAATGAAGGCTGAACAAGCTACCCATGAGGAAGAAATACTCCTGCATACTGTTATGGAGTATTCCCGGATCATCAGCCAGTATATTCCTTATTTCAATACATTGAACTCACCGGAGAAGCAGCGGTTCATTAAGCGGACCTGGTACTTCAGGAATAGTAAAGTATTTCATTACATCGGGTTGGAAGAAAAGGAGGAG
>JAEUVP010000316.1 GCA_016786805.1 Chitinophagaceae bacterium
TATCACTCACTCCATTTGTACGCTGGAGTTTGTGCCGCACCGGGAACTGTATGACTGGCTGATCGAAAAATTAGCTATCTATCCTTCGCACCAATACGAGTTTGCCCGCCGCAACCTGAACTATACGGTGACCAGCAAACGGAAATTGCTGCAATTAGTGAATGAGAAACATGTGGTGGGTTGGGATGACCCCCGGATGCCGACGATCAGTGGCATGCGCCGCCGGGGTTACACACCCGAAGCGGTCCGGGAGTTTTGTGACCGGATCGGTATTGCGAAAAGAGAGAACACGGTGGATATTGGTTTGCTGGAATTTTTTGTAAGGGAACATTTGAACCGGATCGCCCTGCGGAGAATGGTGGTGTTTGACCCGGTGAAAGTGGTTATTACCAATTACACGGGTGATGAAGAAATACTGACCAGTGAGAATAACCCCGAAGACCCGAACAGCGGAATGCGGGATATTCCGTTCTCGAATGAACTGTATATCGAACGGGAAGATTTTATGGAGAACCCGCCGAAGAAATATTTCCGCTTAGCACCGGGTCAAATGGTGCGGCTGAAGAGTGCTTATATCATCCAATGCAATGAAGTGATCAAAGATGCGGAGGGGAAAGTAACGGAGCTGCGCTGCACCTATATCCCGGAAAGTAAAAGCGGGCATGATACATCGGGCATCCATGTAAAAGGAACGCTGCACTGGGTGAGCCTGAAGCATGCGATCAACGTGGAAGTAAGAGAATATGACCGCCTGTTCAAAGTGGAAGACCCGACGGATGAAGAAGGTGATTTTAAAGAATACCTGAATCCTGATTCGTTGAAAGTGGTGACAACAGCGTTTGCAGAACCGGCATTAAAGACAGCGAAGTTTGATGAACGTTACCAGTTTCTCCGCAAAGGTTATTTCTGTCTTGACAGAGACAGCAGCCCCAGCGGTGTGATCTTTAACCGGACGGTGGGGTTGAAAGATGCGTGGGCGAAGGAGAGTAAGAAGGGATAGGAGGAAGTCGGAAATTTGCAGCAAGTATATATAATTGAAGCGTCTTTAACGGGACGCTTTTTTATTGGCTTACCGGCAGGAGTAAAATCAGGTGCTAAGCTCTTTTTTGCTGATATTAATCATAGGGACCATTTGGCAGAGGTATTAGCTTCGGATAAAACTTATCAATCATGAGCTACACAAGTATCACCAAAATGGAAAACCTGCACGATGAAGCGCTGCGGGGATTGAGCTTTTATAAAGAAGATCTTGATATCCTGGAAAAACGATTAGTGGAAGTGGCAGCGAAGAACAGCAGTTTTGAAGCCCGCCAGGATATTGAGCATTTTCAAAACCAGTTTTTAGTGCAGCAAAACAATATCAGTGCCCTGAAACACAAAATCAAAAGTCATGTGCATGAGCTGAGTGTACAAAGTTCAACGCATGGAGGCCGGGTGGAATCAGAACGCCTGGGTATTGAAAAAGAATTAGCGGATGAATACCAGGACCTGGAAAAAGTGATCAATGAAATGCGGCATGAGTTCAACCGCTTTCTAAGCAAATGGATGTAAGTAAGGCAAACCAAAATATATATAAAAGAACACTGGCTATTAAAAAGGGGTGATGAATTTTATTTCATCACCCCTTTTGTTTATGTATGATCCGGGATACTTATTTGTATTCACCAAAAATTTCCCGGAAGGTATCAGCAATTTCTCCCAGCGTACATTTATTTTCCACCGCATCCACCACGGCGGGCATAATATTCTCCCCGCTTACGGCACGGTCATTCAGTTCCTGCAGGCACTGGTCCACTTTGGCATGATCCCGGTTATTTTTCAGGCGGTTTAATTTTTCCACCTGTACAGTACGGATACTATCATCCACCCGCATCACGGGTATATGGGCTTCATTGTTCACCTGGAATTTATTAACGCCGACAATGATCTTTTCACCGGTCTCGATATTGCGCTGGTATTCGTAAGCACTGCGGGCAATCTCATCCTGTATAAAGCCCTGTTCAATGGCGGAAACACTGCCGCCTATCGCATCAATCTTTTGGATCAGTTGCCAGGCCGCTGCTTCCACTTCGCTGGTTAAGTTTTCAATAAAGTAAGAACCAGCTAAAGGATCTACGGTATCCGGTGCGCCACTTTCAAAAGCTACGATCTGTTGGGTGCGCAAAGCGATCCTTGCCGCTTCTTCGGTAGGTAAGCTCAATGCTTCATCATAACCATTGGTATGTAAGGATTGTGTGCCGCCCAATACAGCAGCTAAAGTTTGTATGGTTACCCGTGAAATATTATTGAGTGGTTGTTGTGCTGTCAGTGTGCTGCCGCCGGTTTGGGTATGAAAGCGGAGCATCATCGCTTTTTCATCGGTGGCACCGAGGTCTTTCATCATCTTGGCCCACATTCTTCTTGCGGCCCGGAATTTCGCCACTTCTTCAAACAAATTATTATGGGCATTGAAGAAGAAGGAGAGACGCTTGCCGAATACATTAATGTCCAATCCTTTTTTTAACGCTGCTTCCACGTAGGCTTTACCATTGCTGAGGGTGAAAGCAATTTCCTGTACGGCAGTGGAACCTGCTTCCCGGATATGATAACCGGAAATAGAAATGGTATTCCACTTCGGTACTTCTTTACTGCACCATTCAAAGATATCGGTGATGATACGCATGGAGGGTTTGGGCGGATAGATATAGGTTCCCCTGGCAGCATATTCTTTTAAAATATCATTCTGTATGGTGCCGGATATTTTTTTAAGATCAGCTCCCTGTTGTTTGGCCAGTGCCACATAAAAAGAGAGCAGAATAAATCCAGTTGCATTAATGGTCATAGAGGTACTGACCTCTTCGAGTTTAATACCGTTGAACAGGGTTTGT
>JAEUVP010000319.1 GCA_016786805.1 Chitinophagaceae bacterium
TGTTATGTCAAGCGAATAACTGTGATTAATAACTTCTGTATGGTTTTCTTCCCGTTCTTTTTGTTCAACCGTGCCGACAAAATGTTTATAGGATTTGAAATAGCGGTTATTGAAATTCATTTGCCATCCTTTGGCAGCTGCAGGGTTGCCAATACTACAGCTATTGCCATTGCTGCGAATAGCTACGCAACCCTGTGCATGGATTGTTGTGTTAGTAAGGGTAATTAATACCATTACTAATGAGATATATAAATACTTCATTGTAAAATCGTTGGTTTTCGTGATCAATTATTTTTTCATGCGGAGACGCTGGTTCACCAGCTCTCCGACCTTTCTTCCATATTCTGTACTGACCAGGCAGGAATTATGGAAATGAATGCCTCCGTAAAAACGAGCCCAGTTATTTTCTTGTGCCGCCTGCCGGAAGGAAGTGAATGAACGGTTTTTAATACCAAACTCCAGTTCTGATGTATCGGTGTAGGCGAAGTTGTCGCCAAATACGCTGGTCAATGTTTCTGCAGCGGCTGATGAAACTGTACTGTGACCGCAGGTATATTCCGGGAATGGAGGTGTTTGCAGGTAAGGTGCCCAGTTGGCATCAACATATTTATTAATGACCGTTTCGGGGCGAACGGCATTACTCCTGAACTTTTCATCCCAGCATTGAATAAATGCATCAAACATGGCAATGGCTGTTTTTGCATAAGCATATACAGTAGTGGAAAAATCCGCCTTAGCTGTTTGAGAAGCAATACCTACAATATTCATCCAGTGACCCGTTGGTGAAAATTTCTTGGTCATGAACATCACATGTCCTGATACATTCAGCCTGGTACCAAGGTCATCCCAAAACTCAGCGATATGTTTTTGCTCATCGGTCAAACTGTCGCCTGCATTTTTAACGGCCATTACTTCCTGGTAATATTTACTTTTTTTATCGGTCATATTAAATACAGGCGGCGGCGGCGGAGTAAACATATTGGCGCTGTCCATCACCATCGTTCTTATTTCTCTCCAATGTGGTTCCAAAGCCTGTGCATACATGGGGGGGGTAGGTATCCATCTGCCGGGAGTATCGATGACAGTGTATTTAGGTGCAGTTCTTGTCTGTGCATAATTATCTTTTTTGCTCCAGGCAAGAACGGCATTACCTGCTTCTTCTGCATAAGCAACTGTATTATCAAACACATCAGCAGGCATTCCATTGTCTTTCACTAATGTTTTCAGGCTGTCAACATATTCATACATACTTCCTTCAGGGAAAGTAACAGCTTCGCCGAGTTTACAAAAAGCAAGTATGGCGGCAAAATTGAAATCAATCTCCTTTGCTGTGTCTGGGGCAGGAATAACTGCCAGTTCATGCAATTGCCCTGCGAGTGACTGGTAATGGGCGGGGTTACCAGCTGCAATTACTTCATACGCCGCAATATTGGCATACAGGTAATTCCTGGAGGCAATAATGGGTGGGAAATTATTTTGCATCACCACGTTGTTGAGTTCCTTCACCGTCCGGGAATATAAATAAGGGTCGCTGGTAATTTTCTTATAATCGTCATTCTTCCTGTTATTGCAGGCACTTACAAAAATCAAGGCAGCAACAGCCACTACTGCTATACGCATAAATAAAAATCTATTAATAAATAAATAAAATCCGGGTCAAAATCTAAGGTATAATATCGTCAGCATTTGGGAGGCTGATGCGGAACCCGTACAGGTAATGAAGGTAAGCTGAATTGATAGCTGGCAGTATGGGTTAATGACTGGTTAGTTTGATTTTTAGGTAATGCAAACAAGAACTGGTCATCATACTCGCTGAGTAATTTTTTTGCAAAAGAGATGGGTTGTTGTTTACCCGGGCCTGGCTGGTTTACGTCCGTGGCACTATTGCTTTTAGTAATAGTATGATCAATATTTTTTAACTCTTGCTTTGACTGGTTGGCGATACATTTGAAAGTAACCACATCACCTTCTATCTTCTTTTTAACGTAGGTATAAGCAACGCCATCTATTTCAATCTCGCCGTAATGTCTTTCATACTCCGTGAAACGCTGCTGGTAAGGCATGTTCATCGACACTTTAATCTCTACGAGTTGCGACTCATCATAT
>JAEUVP010000341.1 GCA_016786805.1 Chitinophagaceae bacterium
AGGATGACCTGTGATGTTTTGTTCTTCAGCGTTCCATCTGCTTTGCTGACATAGAAGCCGCAGAATGCAGCGGCTTCATGCCCGATCATGGCGGTGAGGATGATCACCGCAGCTCCTTTTTTCAAAATTGGCTTCATGACTATATGTTTTAGTTTTAAAATGAACGAGAACGATAGCATAGCGGGGGACCAGGTAAAGTTTTTCGCTTTGAAAATTTTATCCAATATAGGAACCAGTGGTGCTGTTGCTACTAATACCCAAATGAGAGTATTGTATTTCCATTTAAAAGCAGCGAGGTAAAAGGCAATAATTGCTATCAAAACTGCCCACAGTATTCTTGCCAGTGGATGATTGGGCGATGTCCTCGGATCGCTGATCATAAAGAACGTGAACAACAAAAGACTGCCTGTACTTACAGAATGAATAAAATGATCCAGGGGCCAACCCAGTACATACACCTGCCTCCAGTATAAAAGGCCTGTAAAAGTGAAGAGAAAGGCCAAAGAGATATCCAGTTTCTGTACTCTTGTTACGACGATCGTTCCCAAAGTGATAACGGTAAAGAAAATAACGGTATCACTGCCCCATTGCCCCGGGCTCAGCCAGGCATCATTAGTAAAAAATAAACAGGCCACTATGCCGAAAGCAGAAGGATTGAAAATATGTTTTTGATTCCAGCGGAAGATATATTTAGAGATAACGGTTAAAAAGGCAGCGAGCAAACTGATCTGCCAGCTATTGGTCTTTAATAAAAGACACAAACTCATGGCACTGATCAAAACACTGAAGCCCCAGCGGTCAAATTCATGGGGCTTCAACGGTCTTTTTGCTTTTATAGAGTCAGCTGCATACTGAAACAATAAGCAGCCGGCAATACTGATACTAATGTGTTGCCAATCAGCTTCCCAGCCAAGGATCAATATTCCATAGCTTAAAAAAATAACCTGGAAAATAACCTGGAAATAACGGGGATCAAGGCGCAGCATTTGCTGTTGCATAAGCAAGTATTTGCCTATGGGATGATGCCGGCAAAAAAATTACACAAGCGACCGGGAATTATTCTTTTTCTGCACATTGAAATAGGACGAACTCCTCGTGTGGAACTTATGTAAGATTGCATCATTAACTCCTGCATAGTTCAACTACCCATCCACTCTTTGAAAGCTGCTACATTTTCCTGGCTTACGATTACTTCTTCATTAACAACCGGCTCTATTTCCAGTTGTAGTTTGCTCTTTGGATAGGTTTTGATCTTCTTGATGGCGGTAAGATGTACCAGATATTTCCTGTTTACCCGGTAAAATTGTGAAGGATCCAATTGTTTTTCTATATCTGCCAGTGATTGATCTAATATAAATTTCTGGTTTTTATTATCCACCATACAAACCAGTTTGTGAGTGGCATAGAAATAAGCAATATCCTCTGTTCTAACTGTTATATAATCAAGCCCCCTTTTCACCAGGAATCTTTTCTTGTAACCAGTTCCGGCAGGTTGCTGCTGCCATTGCATCAGGTTTTGAAAGCTGGAGGCAAAATGCTGTTTTAGTTTATCATATTTATTTAAAGCGGTTTCCAGTTTATCCTGCTTAACGGGTTTTAATAAATAATCAATACTGTTGTGTTCAAAGGCCTCCTGCCAGTATTCGTCAAAAGCGGTGCAGAAAATAACCGGGCTGCTGATATTGACTTTTTCAAATATTTTGAATGAAAGACCATCGCTTAGTTCTATGTCCATAAACAAAAGATCCGGCATCGGATTTTGTTGCAGCCAGTCTACAGATGTTTTAATGCTGTTTAGTACCGCTGCAATCTCTATAGCCGATTGCATTTTTTGTATGGCTTTGATCAGTTTTTCAGCCGCCGGTTTTTCATCTTCAATAATAACAGCTCGCATATTATGTAATTTTTAAAACAGGAAGTATTACGGTAAAATCTTTTTCTTCTTCTTTAATAGTAATTTCCTGGTTGGTGATCAGCTTATATCTTTCTTTCAGGTTTTGTAACCCGATTTTGGAAGAAGCTCTTCGCTGTGTTTTTTTCCGTACCGGGTTATGTATTACCAGGCCTTCATTTTTTATTTCAATCTTAAAAACTAATGGAGTAGCTTCCGAAAATTCATTGTGTTTAATCGCATTTTCAGCCAGGATCTGCAGGGAAATGGGAGGCACCAGGTATTGGTCCATTACCTCTTCAGGTATTGTTATGTCCATTTGAACAGCATTTTCAAAGCGAATTTTTAATAATAGGAAATAACTTTCCAGGAAATTGACTTCTTCTCTTAGCAGCACTAAATCCCTGGCTTTGTTTTGTAAAATATAACGGTAAACATCTGCAAGGTTATCATTAAAGAGCCGGGCCTTTTCAGGCTTATCATCAATCAAATGGCTGAGTGTATTCAGTGAATTGAAAATAAAATGAGGGTCAATCTGGTTTTTAAGTGCCTCCAGCTCTACTTCTGCTTTTGCTCTTTCCAGTTGTTCCTGTGTTACCCGGTCATTCGCTAAATCCCTGATCAGGAAAACGGTTTCATAAAGATTTACCAGGAAGAAAACAGCAATTAAAATAATCAGCGAAGTGAATTTTACGATTTTCCAGTCAACGATGCCATTCATGAACAAATGATACCAGCCCACCAGCATCAGTATACTGACAGGCACACAATAAAAAGGTATTGTAATAACAAGGGCAATGATCTTTTTTACCGGCTTATTAAACCAGTCAAAGTAAGTACGCAGTGTGAAGTGTAAAAACCTTGATCCTTCATAGATCACAAACGCTATCAGGATAGTGTAGAGATAAGAAAATTTTATCTCCCAGTTGGTAAATTCTTTGTGTGGCACCATACGGGTGATCAGTGGAATGGCAATGCCAAAGAATGGAACCAGGATGACCCTGATACCCAGATCATTTATCTTTTCCCGCTGGCTGAAAAGCTTTGTCGCTATACTGCTGACCTTTATCGGCATTTTTTTCGGCTTGGTTCGCCTTTAGTTTGTGCTGTAAAGTTTAGAAATTAGTTTAGAATCACAACATCTGTTATAAACTAAAGCAATTATTATGGACATGTCTTCAATTAACTGGTTGGCTGTATTAGTGGCAGGCATTTCAGCATTTGTTTTGGGTGGAGTTTGGTATTCACCCGCTTTATTTGGTAATGCCTGGATGAGTGAGAACAGGATGACGGTAGAAGATGTAAAAAAGGGCAATGCCACAAAAATCTATGGGATCGCTTTTATTTTGTCACTGCTGATGGCAGTTAACCTGGCCATGTATCTCGCAGATACACCAGCCGAATGTACAGGGAACTGTGCTCAAAAAACCGATATTACCTGGGGAGCTATTGCCGGGTTTCTTTCCGGTATCTGGCCATTTTGTGGTATCGCTATTGTTGGGTTATTTGAACATAAGTCAGCGAGGTATATATTCATTAATGGAGGGTACCTGTTAGTTGCGTTAACACTTATGGGGGCAATTATTGGTGTATGGCGATAATCAGGGATAAATGAACCAGCAACATCCACTGTGTAGCGGTCTTTATGTAAAAAAGTATGAAAAATTTTATTCTACTAAGTGCGTTCTTCTGTTTTGTAAAAACGACGGCTGCGCAGCAACTTCCCTGCAGTAACCCCGTTTACCGGCAGTTTGATTTCTGGATAGGTGAATGGGAGGCGTTTGGAAAGAATGGGCAAAAAGCAGGTGATAGCAAGATAAGCCTGGTGCTTGATAGTTGCATTATACTGGAAGAATGGACCAGTGCCTCGGTTAATCGTGGTTTACGTTATGCCGGGAAGAGCTTTAATACCTATAACGCCGTTACTAAACAATGGCAACAGACCTGGGTGGATAATACAGGCGGGAGCACCGAATACCTGGAGGGGAAATTCGATAACAAGAAGATCATTTTACTAACAAAACCCTTTCCCTTTTCCAGGGACACCCTGGCTATTCGCCGGCTAACATTTTTTGATCTTGATAGGAATAAAGTCAGGCAATTGGGTGAAATATCAAAGGATAACGGAATGAGTTGGGTTACTGAATACGACCTGGAGTACAGGCGGAAAAAGCCGGCGAATCAGTAAAATAGTTTAGGTAATATGACAGACGGCGGATATCTGTCCTTAGTTTTTCGGAACTTAAAAGAAAAAATGATGAACCGGAAAAACTTTCTTGCAAAAGCTGCCTTAAGTACAGTTGGTATCATTACTGTCCCTGGCTGGCTGCCGGCACAGCAGCTAACAATAGCTTCAAAGGCAGACCCACTCCCTGCTGAAAAAGTAAAAGAATTTGTAGGTGCCGGGCACAATAACCTGGAGAAAGTAAAATCGATGTTAGCAGAATTTCCCACTTTGCTATATGCAACATGGGACCTGGGCGGCGGAGATTTTGAAACTGCATTAGAGGGAGCAGGGCATGTGGGAAATAAAGAGATTGCTAATTACCTGATCAGGCTGGGTGCCCGGGCAAATATGTTTGTGCTCACCATGCTTGGTAAAACCCAGGTGGTAAAACCCTACCTGGAACTATTCCCGGAATACCTTTCAGCAAGGGGACCACATGGATTAACCTTACTGCACCATGCACAACGAGGAGGAGATGATGCTAGGGAATTACTGGAATACCTGCAAAGCAAGGGTCTAAAAGAAACAAAAACTCCGTTATAAATTTAAAATGAACAGTATGAAAAATGCGATCAGCTGGTTCGAGATTGGTACAACAGATCTTAACAGGGCCACTACTTTTTACGAAACCATATTTGGAATTAAGCTTAACCCGCTTGACCTGCCCGATATTAAAATGCGAATGTTTCCCATTGATGATATGATGGGAGTAGGGGGTGCATTGGTGGATAGTGGTGGTTTTCACAAGCCTTCAGCAACAGATGGCCCGCTGATCTACCTGAATGGGAATCCAGATGTACAAAATATACTGGATAAAGTGGAAGCAGCCGGGGGCAAGATCATGATGCCTAAAACAGAGATATCCCCGGAGTATGGAAATATGGCGGTGATCATTGACACAGAAGGGAATCGTATCGGGCTGCACAGTATTCCTCAATAAAAAGGAACATTATGGTAACTACCACAGATTGGAGCCGTTTCATCATCCGCATCAATATCAATGCTGCAGAAAAGGAGCTCTATGATGCATGGGCTACCCGTTCAGGAATGGAATATTGGTTCCTGCGATTATCTGAGTATAAAACAACGGATGGTATAGTAAGAGGAAACAAAGAGCAGGTTGCTAAAGGAGACAGTTATACCTGGCGTTGGCATGGATGGTCTGATGATACAACTGAGTATGGTGCTATCCTCGATTGCAACGGGCAGGATTTTATTCAATTCAGTTTTGGAAAAGCAGGCAATTGTTCTGTCAGAATTTATAAGGAAAACGAAGAGAATATCGTGGAATTGGTACAAGAGAATATCCCGGATGATGAAAGCGGAAGACTTACGTGGCATGTGGGCTGCAAAACAGGCTGGACCTTTTACCTGGCTAATATGAAATCATTGTATGAAGGAGGTATTGATCTGCGGAATAAAAATGAAAATCTTCAGCAAGTACTTAATTCCTGAAAATGAACTATAGCGTCGAAAAGGCCTGTGAAATACTAGAGAGAACTCCTGTCGTTCTCAGATCATTGCTTTCAGAAATCAGCCCGGACTGGACAATGTGTAATGAAGGTCCTGATACATTTTCTCCTTATGACGTGGTTGGTCATCTTATTCATGGCGAAAAAACAGATTGGGTACCCCGGATAAAACGAATACTGGAAACAGGAACCACAATTGCTTTTGATGCATATGATCGCTTTGCCCAAAATGAAAACAGCAAAGGCAAAACGCTGGAGCATCTATTGGATGAGTTTGAAAAATTACGGGTACAAAATATGATATGGCTCAGATCACTGGGCTTATCCAGTAAAGACATGGAACGGAAAGGCCTGCATCCTGCATTGAAAGAAGTGACATTAAAAAATCTGCTGGCCACCTGGGTGGTACATGATCTTACCCATATTGCGCAGATAACACGGGTGATGGCCAAGCAATACAAAGAAGAGATAGGGCCGTGGACGGAGTTTTTTCGTATTTTAAGCTTCTAAAATTTTTTTGGTATGCAATCGAAAGCGGCAACCGTAGATACTTACCTGGCTGAATTACCGGCGGACAGGCAGAAAGCCATTGCAAAACTTCGTTCAGTAATTAAAAAAAATTTACCCAAAGGCTTTAAGGAAGGAATGGGGTATGGCATGATGGGATGGAGTGTGCCACACACTATTTATCCGGCGGGTTATCATTGCAACCCTAAGGATCCGCTGCCTTTCATGGGACTTGCTTCGCAGAAAAACTCCATTAACCTGTATCACATGGGGATCTATGCGGATCCTAAACTGTTGAAATGGTTCCAGGAGGCACATGCTAAAGCCTCGCCCAAGAAATTGGATATGGGTAAAAGCTGTATCCGGTATAAAAAGCCGGAAGATATCCCGTTTGATTTAATTGGAGAATTGGCATCTAAAATAACGGTCGAAAGCTGGATTGAAATGTATGAAACCAACCTGAAAGACAGCCGGAAGAAAAAATAATTATGTAACCAACTGAACTGCTACTATCTTACTTTGTTGTGCCGCACTATTCATCTTCCTGTTTCATTATTCACATGGCTTGTCTCCTTATCTTAGCTGTGTGAAAGCCATCGTTTACACCGAATACGGAACTCCGGATAATTTTCAACTCAAAGAGGTTGACAAACCAGCAATTAAAGAAAATGAAGTACTGCTAAAAGTTTATGCCTCTTCAATCAACTCCTGGGATTGGGATTTGCTGAAGGGGAAACCATTCCTGGTTCGGCTGATTGGCGGATTGTTTAAGCCAAAGAATAAAATACTGGGTGCCGATGTTGCCGGAGTAATTGAAGCTGTTGGCAGCAGAGTAACTGACTTTAAAACCCGCGATGAAGTATTTGGTGATATTGCAGGTAGAGGTTTTGGTGGCTTTGCTGAATATGCAGCCGTACCCCAAAAGTTGCTGGTAAAAAAACCAGCCAGTATGAGTTTTGAGCAGGCCACTGCTTTACCGCAAGCAGGTTTGCTCGCATTACAAGGGCTTCGTTACAAAAAGCCTTTACAGCAGGGCCAGTATTTGTTAATCAATGGGGCAGGTGGAGGTGTAGGACCTATTGCATTGCAGTATGCTAAATCAATCGGTGCTCATATAACCTGTGTAGATAAGAAAGAAAAGTTTGATATGCTTCGTTCTTTGGGCGCAGACGAGTTGCTAGACTACCGGGATGCAGATTATACCCAAACAGGAAAGCAGTATGACTATATCCTGGATGTTATTGCACACAATAGTGCCGCTGATTATAAGCGGGCATTAAAACCCGGAGGCGTATTTGCAATGATTGGCGGATCTATGGGCGGCTTACTGTTCCAGATGATGTTGTTACAACCCCTGTTTTCGGCATTCCGAAATAAAAAACTGGGCATAATGGGCTATAGGGTGAGCCAGGAAGGGTTGAATGAACTAAGCCTGTTATTTGAGGAAAATAAAATTACTCCAATCATTGACAAGGTATTTCCACTGGAAGAAACAGCTGATGCTTTTCGTTATTTCGGGGAAGGAAATTTTAAGGGGAAAATAGTTATTAGCGTAGTAAGGTAGCCCTGCCACTTTTCATCAATAAATCTAAGCCGCTTGTCATAATAGCTAATACCCCGGTAATGTTTCTCCGTACCTTTTAGAAGAGTAAAATTTTTTCGATGAAAAAGCATTTCCTATTTCTTCTTTTGACTTTTACATTTTTAAATTCAAAAGCACAAGAACCTGTTATTGTTTCCCCGCAATGGCTGAATGAAAACCTGGAAGACCCCAACCTGGTAATTCTCTATACCGGCTTTGTGATAAAAGCAGATTATGATAAGGAACATATAAAAGGCTCCCGTTTTCTATGGCCCGACTGGCTGGCATTTGATAAACCAGAAGGAAGTATGTATGCGCCGGATGAAAAAACGGCAACAAAAGTGTTGCAGGAGTTGGGGATTAATAAAAATTCCAGGATTGTTATTTGCCACCGGGGAAGCGATGTCACAATTGCTGCCAGGATGTTTATGACACTGGAGCATTTTGGCCTGAAAGGAAAGGTTTCATTTTTAAACGGTGGCATTGAAGCCTGGAAGAAAGCCGGGTATCCTGTTACCAGTAAGCCGTCACAATTCAAAATGGGGAATTATGTGGCCATTGCAACAGGTACACTGGTGGATAAAGACTATGTACTGAATGCGCTGAATACAAAATCATCTGAAGTGGTAGATGCAAGGGCTAAACGCTGGTATGATGGTGACCCAACCGGCAACCCGAGAGATGGTCATATCACTGGTGCAAAAAACATTCCTTTCCCGGATATGGTAGATTCCACTAACAGCATCAAACCGATTTCTATAGTGGAAAAGAATTTCACCACCGTGGTGCCCGATAAAAATAAGGAAGTGGTAGTCTATTGTTTTATCGGGCAAACTGCCTGTGTGGACTACCTGGTTGGGCGCAGCCTGGGTTATAGGATGAAAGTATATGATGGCAGTATGCAGGAGTGG
Source organism: Chitinophagaceae bacterium (assembly GCA_016786805.1). Lineage (GTDB taxonomy): Bacteria > Bacteroidota > Bacteroidia > Chitinophagales > Chitinophagaceae > CADEDV01. Next base: position 8,591 of record JAEUVP010000341.1, read on the forward strand.
AGCAGGGATGAAAAACTGCCGATGGAGAAAACGAAAAAGGATTAATAAAAGAAAACCCCGGATTAGCCGGGGTTTCTTATTAGAACGATTCTTTATTTCTTTCTTTTGAAGGTTCCTTCCATGAATTTAGCTTCCTTCCCATCATGACCTGTGCCATACATGGACATTGTATAGCTGTTATCATCATGAAATTTTAATTCCTGGCGGATATCAGTTTCTGCTTTCATGCCGGGATCGGATTGTTTTCCTGCCATGTTCAGTGTTTTGGTGGTCTCATCATAACTGCCTTCCATGCGTACAATACCAGAACCCATATTGTCGATCCAGGAAAGAACAAATTTCTTTTTCATTTTATCAAACCCCATTATACCATGTCCCTGCATGGGTTGCCCCATCATGGTGCTTGAAAAATCCGTCATCTGGTAAAGACCATTTATCGCCATGGTTACTACATCTGTAGCTTTTGATACCGTAGGTGGCTGAGAAGGATCCATCCATTGCAAAACCGAATCGGCTACCCATGTACCGGCTTGTTTTGCCATCCATGCATGTTCTGGTCCGGGTGTGGCAAAATCCGCCCAGGCTTTCATCATTTCCGCTTGTGCGGCTGAATCAGGTGGGCCGGTAGGGCTTGTTGATGCTGTTTCAGTGTTTGCAGTGGGTTCAGTTTTGGCTTCATCTGCTTTTTTTTCATTGTTGCAGGCAAAGACCAGGAAAGCTGTTGCGCAGCATAATAAGGTAATTCGTTTCATAATAATTGATTTGGGAAGGATAAGATACAAATTACCCGGAAATGGGATGTAGAATATTTGGATGAAACCGGAATTTTTGGGTACGAAAGAGATGATCAGGAAAGCTGGGTGGTCTTTATCTGCATAACGGTGGCAATACTCATTGCTCTTTCTTTGGCAAGGAATGCTGTTTCTCCTTCAAATAGTTCATCAACAGATTCCTTGAAGTAGCGAAGCCAGGTTTCAAAATGATGCTTTTGTAATGGCGACTGCCGGTGCAAAGTCATATGAGGCTGCATGGCATTTTTATGATAGGTGTCTGATTGGAATAAGACGGAATCCCAGAAATCAACCAGGACGGGTAAGTGATGAGAAAGATCAATCTTAGCCACATCTGTAAAGATGTAACTAATAGAATCGTCTGCTAACAGTTTTTCGTAAAAGAGGGTTACCAGTATTAACAGGTCTTCCCTG
>JAEUVP010000380.1 GCA_016786805.1 Chitinophagaceae bacterium
TCCAGGTCTTTTAGTTTACTGGTTTCTGCTTTCGTTACTGAAATATCCATAGCTGCGATCATAAAAGTTTACTTTTGGCTATGCAAAGAAACGAAAAAAACTAACACCTATTCGTAAATTTGCTGACAGATTATGGACATCAACCACATTCATTTACCGGCATCAGCCATTGCTTCGCTTTATGCTTCCTCCCTGGTTGATACAGGAGAGATAACTGCCAAAGAAATACCTGTTACAGAAAAAGCAGTTTTTCCCGAACCGGTAAAACAAGGTGCATTCAGATCACTCGGAGATAATGCAAAAAATATACTGGTAGTGGTCAATACCAGTGAAGCGGTTCATTTACCTGACCAGGACTTGCAGTTCCTGACCAATATGCTGACAGCCTGTAAACTCAGTTTAGCAGATGTTGCTATTGTTAATATCAATCAACAACCTGCTTCTTACAAAGAACTGATCAACACCTATAAAAGTAAAATTGCTTTACTGTTTGCTATTGAACCGGCAGGCTTTGGTTTACCCATGAGTTTCCCTTTTTACCAGATACAGCCTTTTGCGAATTGTTCTTTTCTATATACTCCTTCTCTCCATGAAATAGAAAAAGATAAAATAGAAAAAAGTAAGCTCTGGGTTTCCTTACGAAGACTCTTTAATATCTGATCGCTATTTATGAAATTGATCTTTGCCACCAATAACCAGCATAAAGTTGAAGAGATCCGTGCCGTGATCGGGGACAAATTCGAATTGCTGACCCTGCAGGAAGCCGGTATTGCTATTGATATTCCTGAACCCCACGATACCCTGGAAGCAAATGCTTCTGAAAAGTCTCAAACCATTTACCGGATGACCGGCACCAGTTGTTTCAGTGAAGACACGGGATTGGAAGTAGCTGCACTTAATGGTGAACCGGGTGTGAAAAGTGCCCGGTATGCAGGAGATGACCGGTCATTTGACCAGAATATTAATAAGCTTTTGATTAATTTGACCGCTAAGGAAGACCGCAGTGCCCGTTTCAGGACAGTCGTGTCTGTAATTATTAATGGAAAAGAAACCCTGTTTGAAGGAATTTGTGAAGGAACCGTTATAAAAGAAAGAAGGGGCGGCAAAGGTTTTGGATATGACCCTGTGTTTATTCCTGCCGGTGCGGATAAAACCTTTGCAGAAATGACCCTGGAAGAAAAGAACCTGTTCAGCCACCGGAAGAAGGCAACTGAAAAGTTGGTAGCATTTTTGAATATCTTGTAAATAAACCACCCAAATTGACCCCACAACGCAACCAAAATATCACCGAAAGCGACCTAATTAATGGATGCAAGGAAGGCGACAGAAGAATGCAGGAGGAAATGTATCGCCGTTTATCCCCCCGCATGTACGCTGTTTCTCTCCGTTATGCTTCCAATGCCGAAGAAGCTGAGGATATTCTACAGGAAGGATTTATCAAGGTCTTTAAAAAGCTGGACAGTTTCCGGGGCGATGGTTCTTTTGAAGGGTGGGTAAGACGAATTTTCGTTAATACCGCTATTGAACATTTCCGCCGGAAAAGGTATTTGCAGCCCGTTACGGAAAAAGAGGAGAATACAATTGAAGGAAAATCGCTTTCTGCACTGGATGGTTTGGCGGAGAAAGATATCCTCGCATTGATACAGGAATTATCACCCGGTTACCGGACGGTCTTTAATATGTACGTGGTGGAAGGTTATACCCACAAAGAGATCGGTGATATGCTTGGCATCAGTGAAGGAACCAGTAAATCACAATTGTCGAGAGCCAAAGTGATTTTACAGGAAATGGTCAGAACATTTTTAGATGAACAACGTGAAGCAAGAGTAAAGTCATGAACGATTCATTCTCACATAAACTATACAATCACACAGCAGAGCCACCGGCTTCTGCCTGGGAAAAAATAGCCCTTGCCCTGGATGAATCGCATTTGTCTGATAAGTTTACGGCCACCTTACAGAATGCAGTTGCTAATCCCCCGGCTTCGGCCTGGGCTTCTATTGCAGCTAGTCTTGAAGAATTGGAATTAAGTAACCAGTACCCGGCTACTTTGGCTAATATGGAAGTAGCTCCCCCTGCAACAGCATGGGAAAAGATCAGCCAATCACTCCATACCGGAGAAGAAACTCCTGCTAAAGAACAACGGAGAATATTTCCGGTGCTACGTTATGCTGCAGCAGCTGTATTCGTTGGTTTTGTTGCCTTTGGTGCTGTCAAATTGCTGAACAACAAAAAAGAAAACAACGGCCTTGCCGGTACAACAGAAATACCCGGAAAGCAAAATTCGGACAGCCCGCTGAATAATGATACCGCAATTACTACGGACCAGCTTGCAGAAGAAGTTGTTCAATCCCAGGATGCCATAGATGCAGCAGCATTAGAAGAAAGTAAGGGCACTTTTGCCAGTCTTGATATGTCAGACAGGCAAAAGATGAGAAAGATCAACCAGGATCTTTTCATGGAGGAAGTTTCCACAGTGAATACGGATGCGGATTTGATATTGCCAGAGGCCATTTTTCAGCGGCTCGAATGTACAGATGTAGCTGTGCCTGCCTATGCAGCGACAAACGCTGCCATTGATATGGCCAGCCGCTATTCTTTACTAATGACCGCTGACGGGCATATTGTAAGAGTATCTAAAAAACTGAGTGGCCTTATCTGCTGCGTGTCCGGCGAAGAACAGGATGAGAATTGCAAAACCCAGCTGAACCAATGGAAGAAGAAGATCGCAGATTCACCGGTTGCTCCATCCCCCGGCAACTTCATGGATATACTTAGTTTGTTGCAGACACTCAAAGAGTCCAATCTCTGACCACTTCATTCAGAACTGTTTCCCTAATTTTAGTCAAACAACCGATTCATGGCCCGCATAAAGATCGACCTGCCTGCCACATTCAGTTTTTCAACAAATATACCTGTCCGCATAACTGACCTTAATTACGGCAGCCATGTGGGGAATGACGCTGTCTTATCTATCATTCATGAAGCAAGAATGCAGTTCCTGGCACATTATGGTTATTCAGAAATGGAGTTTGCCGGCGCGGGTATGATCATGAGTGATGTGGGCATCGAATTCAAAAGCGAATTATTCTACGGAGACACGGTGATCGCATCAGTAACTGCTGCGGCATTCTCCAAAGTGGGTTTTGAATTATATTATTTACTGGAGAAAGAAACAGCCGGTAAAAAAACAACTGTAGCAATTGCTAAAACAGGAATGATCTGCTATGATTATGGGAGGAAGAAAATTGCAGTAGTTCCGGAAGAAGCTAAGAAGAAACTAAGCCCTTAATTTCAGTGGTTCCATATCCGCCAGTTCTCTTCTGCCTGTAGTATCAGCATATCTGCACCGTTCTTAATAGTGGCTCCCCGCTTCTCTCCTTGTTGAAGAAATAATGTTTTTGCCGGATTATACACCAGATCATACAAAAAATGTCTTTCGGTAATGAACTCATAAGGGATAGCCGGGCAACTATCATTAGCAGGAAACATTCCCAGGGGAGTCGTATTGATGATAATCGTATGCTCCTCCATTACCTTTTTATCAATATCACTATAAGTTAGTGTTGACTGATCATGGATGCGGCGGCTGACAATATCGTACCCGATATTCAGTTTTTTCAACACATAGATCACGGCAGCAGTAGCACCGCCATTACCCAGGACCAGTGCTCTTGTATGATGCGGTTGCAGGAAAGGCGTAAAACTTTTTTCAAAGCCGATATAATCCGTGTTATAACCGTGTAATTTCCCGCTGATAATCTTAATGCAGTTGCAGGCTGTCAGCCCTTCGGGAATATTTGCCGTGGAATGAAGAAAGGGTAATACCTGTTGCTTATACGGTATCGTAACAGCCAGTCCGCAAAGATCCGGGTATGCATTCAGCACTTCCGGTAACAATTCATCAATGGAGGCAATAGGAAAGTTGTCAAAGCGGCAATCTGTCAACCCTTCTTTTTCAAACTTCTCATCAAAATATTTCTTAGAGAAAGATTGAGCCAAAGGATAACCGATCAGTCCGTAGCGACGCATCAGGCATTTTCTTTTTTATCAAGGTATAAACTGAAGGTATCTCCCCGCAAACCGATACGCATCGCTTCCAGCGGAATGACTTCGGTGGGTGCAATGTTGCCGAGGTTGGCATTGCAGCCTAATAATTCAATGAAATATAATTGCTGTGCTTTCTGCGGTGCTTCCCAGATGATCTTTTCACCGGGTATCTGTGTCAATATCTCCTGCACCAGCCCTTCTCTTACTTCCCCGCTTCCCCGGTAAATACCCACATTACCAGCTTCTCTTGCTTCAGCAATTACATATGTGGAGCCGGCTTCCAGTTCGGCCCGCATCAGTTCAATCCATTTATACGGAGGAATGATATGTGCAGCATCTTTACTACCCACTTCGCTCAATACCGTACCGTGTTTCGTTAATTTTTCAATATAGCCGCATTTCTCAGCATGCGGGATGGTGATGGAGCCGTCACTTACTTCCATATAACTGATACCATACTCTTTACACACTGATACATAATCATCAAACTGGTTACGGATCAAAAAGGCTTCAAACAATGTTCCCCCGAAATAAATGGGGATATTATAGGAACGATATACTTCGAGTTTCTCTGCCAGGTTAGGAGTTACAAATGAAGTTCCAAATCCGAGCTTTACAATATCCACATGGGGATGCGACACACTCATAAAATTCTTTGCTTCATTAACACTCAGTCCTTTGTCCATAACCATGGTCAATCCTGATAAACGGGGCTTTGCAATACGATCAGGAATCTGCGACAGATTAAAATTCATACATGTACATATTTGATGTTCAAAATGGAGAGCCGGTTTTATCAACCGGCGGGCAAAAATAGGGAAGATTCAGCAGAGTACTGCTGACACAAGCACTCCATGCAGTTACCTGTTCAGATCGATCTTTTTCGCTTGAACCGGGCCAGGATATCAACTACTGACTGGTTCTGTAAAACAGCAGGATTGAGCTCTATGAATTTTTTCAGCAGTTTTGGAGATTTCTCCATCCCTTTTTCCAGTTGTAATAAAGCCTCCTTTGTTTTACCCATGGCCATGAGCAATGCAGACTTATAGAAAATAAAAATGGGCTTGTTCCCGGTTACTTCTGCTGCCACCTGCACCTGTTCAAGTCCTTCTTCAAAATAACCAGCTGTATGCAGGCAACGGATCAGTGCTTCCCAGCCGGCGGCGTTTTTGGGTTTTATCCTGACCACATTGGAAAAATACTGCACAGCATCTTTATACTGCTCCAGTTTCAGTTTACTTTCCCCCATTAATAAATTATACTCCGACTGCAGGCGGTGTATCTTCATTGCCTGGTCTAATTGTTTGCAACAACTCTCCCATTGTCCCTCGTTAAAATAGGTGCAGGCGATCTTATAAAAAAGCTTGCTGTCGTCCTGCCGCATATGTGAAGCCTTGCGGTAATAGAACCGGGCCTGTGCAAAATTCTTCAGCCTGTCATAACAATGGCCGAGAGCTTCAAAAATCACATCTTCGGGCTTGGCCAGTTCATTCACCTTTTCCAATGCCTCAATAGCCTCTTTATATTTCCTGAGCCGGATATAGGCATCGCCCATATTCCGGTAAGCATAATCAAATTTTTCATCAATGGTGATCGCATACTGGTAGGCATCAATTGCTTTTTCATACAGCTTTAATCCCTGGTAAGAGGCGGCCAGGTTGAACCAGGCCAGTTCACTGTAGGGATATTCATCAATGATCTGTTGGTGCAGTCGGATGCTCTCTTCATTGCGGCCGGTAAAATCTGTCCAGAAACATATTTTATATAATGCCTCTTCATTGGTAGGATCATCCTCGAGGATGAGTTTCAGGCAATCAAATACTTTATCGAACTCTTCATAATCATCATACACATCGGCCAGTTCAAATAACAATTCCAGTCTTTCTTCTCCTTCAAACAGCGTCAGTGCCTCCTGCAGTAATACCACCGCTTTTTCCTGCTGATCGAGTGCAAGAAATATATCTGTTTTGAGTATATAAAGATTGATATCGCCGCTGTCCAGCAGTTCGGCCTGCTCCAGTATCAGCAGGGCTTTTTTATAATTCCGGGAAGCGACAAGTATATCCGCTTTCTTGATCAGCAAAATGGAGGAATAAGGATATTGCTCCATCGCAAAATCTGCTGCTTCAGAAGCCCTGGTCAGGTCTTCGTTTTCCTGGAAATAGTCGATTATTTTTTCAAATGCATCTTCTTCGATA
>JAEUVP010000393.1 GCA_016786805.1 Chitinophagaceae bacterium
AAACAGGTGGCCGATACGATCATCAAATGGATACGCAAGGATCATTACCTCGAATCAAGAGGACTGATGCGTTATGTGGCTTCCAGCAAACACGGTAGCTGGCAACCTACCCCGGTTGATTTTGCACAGGCCCTGGAACCGCATTGGGGAACCATCCGGCCCATGACCATGAAGACCGCAGCACAATTTGCTCCTTCCAAAAAATTAGTGTTCAGTTTATCCAAACAATCTGTTTTTTATAAGAATGTACTGGAAGTCTATACGATCGTCAACACATTAGATAGTGCGAAAAAAGCAATTGCCTGGTACTGGGATGATAACCCGAATGTGTCGGTGGAAGAAGGACATCTTACCTATTACATACACAAAGTATCTCCCGGCGGCCACTGGATCATGATCACCCGGCAGGCCTGTATGGAAAAAAATATTCCGTTAGTAAAAGCAGCACAGGCCTATGCACTTACTTCCATTGCACTCTTTGATGCCTTCATCAGTTGCTGGCATGAAAAATTTAAGACCGACCTGATCCGGCCGGTAACAGTGATCAATAACCATATTGATGAGAAATGGGTGCCCCTGATACAAACGCCCCCCTTTCCTGAATTTACCAGTGGTCATGCCGTGATCTCCAATGCCGCTGCCGCCGTACTGACCAAATTATTGGGTGCCAACTATGCATTTACTGATAACACAGAAATACCATTCAATATAAAACCACGGACTTTTAAATCCTTCTATGCCGCCGCAGAAGAATCGGCCTGGAGCCGTGTCTATGGAGGTATTCATTATCCTGAAACTGCCCGTATCAGCATCACACAGGGAAGACTGATCGGGAATCATGTGGTAAAAACCTGTGGCCAAACGATGCCGCCAGCTAAATAAACAGTATGCGGAGACAGTTATACACTATTGCTTTTTTATTTTCTGCCGTTGTTGTGCTGGCACAGGAACAAGCGGCAAAAAAACTATTCAGCGTTGTACCTTCTTCCTACAGCGGGGTTACATTCCGGAATGATATCATCGAAGATGCCAATCTTTATTATTATAAGTATGAATACCTCTATATCGGCAATGGCGTAGCGGTAGGAGATATCAATAATGACGGCCTGCAGGATATTTATTTTTCTAGCACTACCGGTTTCAACAAACTTTATCTCAACCTCGGCAATTTTAAATTCAAAGACATTTCTGAAACTGCCGGCATCGGAGGTGAGTTGGGTCTCAAGACTGGCGTGAACATGATCGATATAAACAATGACGGCTGGCTTGATCTCGTGGCTTCCAAATCCGGCCCCTTTGATCCCAACTACCGGGAAAAAATTATTTATATCAATAACCACGACGGCACTTTCACCAATAAGGCCCGTGAAATGGGACTAGCAGATGGCAGCCATACCACGCAAACATATTTCCTGGATTATGACAAAGATGGTGATATGGACGCTTTTCTCATCAACCAGCCCGGCGAGTTTGTTTCTGCCATGCTCGTGAATGCAAAAATGGAAAATGGGAGAATGGTCATGATCGATGATACCAGCCGGATGTATGTTAGTCACCGTTTGTATGAAAACCAAAATGGTACATTCAAAGACATCAGTAAAAAAGCCGGTATCTCCACCTATGCCTTTGGACTGAGTGCAACAATGGCTGACTTTAACCAGGATGGCTGGCCGGATATCTATGTAGCGAATGATTTTAAAAAACCAGATTATCTCTATATCAATAACCGGAACGGGACGTTCAGTGAAAAGTTAACCGTTTATTTTCCGCATATCTCCCTTTCTTCCATGGGTGCTGATATGAGTGATATCAACAACGACGGGCTGGAAGATCTTTTTGTGGCGGACATGGCCATTGAAGAACCGGTACGGCAAAAACAATTATTCGTCGGGCATTTGAACTATGATAAATTCCAGCTGATGCTGAAATTCGGTATGTATTACCAGTACACCCATAATGTGCTGCAACTGAATAACGGCAATGGCTCCTACAGTGATATTGCTTATTAT
>JAEUVP010000478.1 GCA_016786805.1 Chitinophagaceae bacterium
TTTCTGGGCCAGCTGGTGCCAGCCCTGCCGCTTTGAAAATCCGAATGTGGTGAATGCCTACAATAAGTTTAAGGATAAAAATTTTACGATCCTGGGTGTCTCCTTAGATGAGAAAAAAGATGCCTGGCTTAAAGCTATCAAAGATGATAAACTGACCTGGACCCATATCAGTGACCTGAAGGGCTGGGGAAGCACCGTCGTTCCTATCTATGGTTTTGGTGAAGTAGGTATTCCTTATAATTTCCTGGTTGATCCCGATGGAAAGATTATTGCAGAACGATTGAGGGGAGAGCAACTGGAAGCGAAGCTGGCGGAATTACTGAAATGATATTTTATTATGCGAAAATAAGAAGGCAGCTAATTTGCTGCCTTCTTATTTAACGTTAAAAATTTTCTCTTGGGTTGATAAGAAATATATTTGGATTTCCGGATGCCTGTAGCATACAGGCAGCATAACCATCCCAAAAATCTTTTTCCATTCCGGCTGGGAGCCCACTTGCAAAGGAAGATACACCTGTGTAAGATGTATAATAGTACTGGGATAGTTCACCCCAATTTATTGTTACACAATTTGAATAGGCGAGTTTTAGATGATACCCAGTCGTATTTGTTGAAAAATTACCCCCCAACGAAAATAGGGGGTTGCTGAACAACGATGCATGTGTGTCAATAGTTACAATTTGCCCACCACATTCATTCATGTACAATGGCTTTCCCCCATCCCATGCAAAACAGAATCCCCTGATAAATTCAGTAGGATCTCCGTATGGGGCGCTTAATGCAGCTTGATTATAAGCTGGATGTGCTGGTGTTATAATATATCCCGGAATCGCCTGCTGGGAATAAGATACCTGCTGGAAAATAAAAATTAATAATACTATAAAAGAGAGTTTTTTCATAATAAAATGGTTTAATAAATCAAGTTAAAAAACTACAATTGTATTTATTTATATCCGGATACTTATTTAGACAGAATAAGGGTTTCCCTATGCTTCCAATAGCTGACCAGTAGAAGTTTGATCAGACAAGGGTTGCGGTATTTAGAATGCTAGAATAGTGAGTTATAGTACCTGATTAATTGTTGAATATCTTTTATAGAACGGCAATTGAGCCTGTTCTTGTTAATAAAATCTTCAATTTCCTTACTTCTGTCATGTAATAGTGTAAGGAAGAATTCGTTTTTTTTCTCTACTTTTTTGTATTCATTATTCAGGAGTATAAAAAACTCATTTTCTTTTCTTTCAAAATGGCGGGTAATCCCGGCCTCACCATATTTTTTCTCATCTCTGTACGAGAGAGTTATTTTCTTTAACAAGGAGGCCTTCCCTGAATCAAGTACTTCATAAATAACAGCATCAGGGGCATTTAATACTCCCGATCCGCTAATTAATGTGACAGCTTTTGATGAATCTTTACCTGCTGGTAAACTCGAAAACCTTATGGCTTTAACAGGAGAAGTGGCAATCATTTCAGTTCCATCATCTGTTATGAATTGCAGATGATGTTCAAGTAAATTAAATTTAATTCGAACATTTTTGTATTCTTTGCCAGAAACACTAATGACATCGCCCCAATAATATTCATCAAAATAATACGGAGTACCCTCAATTCTATACTCTGTTTTTTGATACATAGGCCTCCCATTAAAATCGGAAGCGAAAGCATTGCCACCGCTTATATTCTCTTTCATATAATCCTGGGATCGACTATTATAGGATGATAGAGCCCATAGGATAATAAATATGTTTCGTATAAGCATAGAATTGAATTAGGGTAAAAGGAATATAATGTACATAAATAAGGGGAAATAAAAAAGCCTGGCATTTTATTGCCGGGCTTTGGTAAAGTATATTCTACTAGAATTAATCAATAAGAGCATTATATCTGGACTCCTCGGAAGGGGTAGGCCAGAAATAAGCAGGCGATGTGGACGGAACAGCTGCTACAGAAAATCCTGGAATTGATTTAGCAGGAAAATCAAGACCAAGACGAAGAATATCAATGCTGCGAATACCCTCTCCAAGGAATTCAATATTTCTTTCCTTCAGGATAGCGTTTACAAGTGCAGTGGAGTTAGCAAAACTTGCCACTGTAAACGTAGTTGCTGCATCTGCACGGTTACGGACCGCATTTAATAAAGCTACCGCTCTAGCGTCAACAGAATTGGTCGTTCTGGCAATTGCTTCTGCCAGACTCAATAGTACTTCAGGATAGCGAACTACCGGGGCCCAGTCAAGGAAAGGTCCGGGGTTTGTATATTTTGCCAGCCATTGTTTGCCGCCATTAGTAATTACTAAGTTACGGCGAGTATCTGTTGCTGTCCATGTTGCATCACCAACTATGCCAGCTGGGTTGAGATAAAAAATACCACTAGCACCTCCCACTCCGAGAGGCATATAATAGAATCCCAGTTGATTTTGAGTACCGGGGGGGTCCACTGTGGTAAAAGGCATGGAAAAAATGGACTCGTTTGTTGAATAGTTTGTAAAAACTGTAGTAGCATTGGCGTTTAATGCGTGAGCAACGCCAGAGGAAGCAACAAACGGTGCGGCATTTGAAACAATTTTATTTGCTTCTGTAATTACCGCAGCATAGTTCTGCATACTTAAATAAGCTCTTACCTTCATTGCAATTGCAGTATTTCGGTGAGCCCGGGTGGTATTTAAGATATTAGATCCATTCGTAAGTAATAGGTTTTGTTCAGCAAAATTCAAATCACTAATAATTTGTTGATAAACTTCAGCGACTGTACTCCGGGCAAGATTATTATAACCTCCGCCTTTGATAGCGACAAGGCGAAGAGGTACTCCGGGTTTGCTGCCATTGCCATCCCAGTAAGGGCGGCAATAGAATTGTAATAACGAGTAATAGGCCACTGCTCTTACAAACCTTGCTTCTGCATTAAATCTGTTAGCATCAGCTCCTGCGATACCGTTACCTTTTGCTTCCATGCCCTCAAGGAAGACATTTACCCTGTTAATAGTTGTGTAGCAGGCCGCCCATAAATTATTGACTTCATTATCACCTGAAGTTTCTGAAAATTCCCAGGCCGCCCTTGCAGTAACCCTGTTACCATCGTTGGAAAGGAAATTTTCAGGACGGGCATCGTTATAAATAAAATAACGTCCGCCGTATAGCTGCCCCGATTTTAATGCTGAATATATTCCCAGTACCTGGTTTTCGATACGGGGTTTTGTATCAAATGCAGTTGCATCAGATAAGGCTGTTTCAGATATGGGGTTCAGGTATTCATCTTTGACACAGGAGCTAAGGCAAAGTACTACTGCCGTAACTGCTGTGAATTGATTTATATATTTTATCATTAGTCTCATTTTTTAAGTAAAAGAATTAAAAGCCAACATTCAGACCAACAGTAACAGCGAGGGCATTTCCAACAGTATTACGATCTATACCCTGATTGGTGTTACCATTACCATTGGAAGATACTTCCGGATCTGGTCCCTGGTATTTGGTAATTATCGCAAGATTTTGACCGCTGATGTAGAAGCGCATACTGGAAATGCCGGCTTTACTTACAAACGAATTTGGAAGACTATAACCTACGGTTAAAGAACGCAATTTGAGGAAATCTCCTTTTTGTGCATTTTCTGAAATTGGTTGAGCTGAACCGTTTGATACGTTATCCGCATATACAAGGCGAGGTATATTAGTTACATCCCCTGGCTTCTGCCAGCGTTTCAACACTTCAGTTGTATTATTCCAGAAACGTTGATCCAGTACACTGGCACGGGTACCATTATAAACATAAAATCCAAGCTGGTAAGTAAATAACGTACTCAATTCAAAATTGCCATACCGGAATGTGTTATCAAATCCACCAAAATACTTTGGTGCGGTATTTTTCCAAACTTTTTGATCAAGACCAGGGTTAATTGCTGGTGCTACTTGTCCATTATCTCTGTAAGTCCACCTGCTTGCTACAGGTGCAGCATGATTATAAAGGATTTCCCTGCCGTCTGCTCTAACAAATATCCTGCGACCTGTTGCGGCATCAACACCTCTTGTTTCTACAACATAGATCATACCGACGGCATAGCCAGGTAAGGTAATACTTGGGGTCTCAAGTGAAGTTGCAGTGGTGATGAAAGGTACGCCGGGAGCCAGGCTCGTAACTTTATTTGTATTATAAGTAAGATTTAAGGAAGTATTCCATGAGAATTTCTTTCCTTTTACAGGGTTTGCATTTAAGGTAATTTCAACTCCTTTGTTATACATTGAACCTACGTTTTGCAAAACAGAGTTGGGCATACCGGTTGACGGAGAGTTCGGAACACCAAGCAGTAGCCCATCGATATCATTTTTATACCAGGCAAATTCACCGGTGATCAAATTATTCCATAATCCAAAAGTGAAGCCAATATCCGTTTTCTTACTTGTTTCCCAGGTTAACTGGTTGTTACCAGCCTGGCTAAACACCAATGTCGGTCCTCCATTGAAAAGACCGGCACTAAAGAATGAGAAAGAGGAAAAGTTTCCAATACCTGAAATATTTCCAACCTTACCATAACTACCCCTGATCTTAAAGGAGTTGATAACATTAGACAGGCCTTTAGACCAGAAATTCTCACGGGAAACATCCCAGGCAGCCGATGCACTATAAAAATTACCATACTTAAGGCCGGGAGCAAAAGCAGAATAACCATCACGACGGAAGCTGCCGCCAACAAAGTATTTCTTTTTATAATCATAGTTAGCTCTTCCAAAAGTCGAAGCCAGGTAATTTTCTCCCAGGCCTAAACCGGCCGTAAGGGGTGTATTGAAACCACCCTGAATTACAGTGAAGAAGTCATCACTTAATGTTTGGCGAGCCAGGCCAAACCCTTCAAAAGTACTGCGTTGTTGTTCTGAACCAACCAAAACACTAACTGAATGGTTGGAAGCTATTGTTTTATCGAATTGAAGTGTATTGGTAAATGTCCAGCGTTTATCTTTTCCCAAAGTGCTGAATGCAGTGCCTCCGTTGGCAAATCCATCACCCTGTATTTTAGTGTAGAAGTTTTTATTGTCAGAGTTCAGATAGTCGACCCCATATGAACTTTTAAAGGTAACTTCTTTGATGGGTTTGATTTGAATATAAGCATTACCAATAAGTCTGTTGTTTTCAGTATTTGAGTAATTGTTATCTAATATTGGCTGTGGATTCCAGAAAGTCGGAACCTCAACATTATTCATTTTACCAATAGCATTTCCACTGATATTATACGTGCCGTCATTGTTGTAAGGGCTAACGTTTGGAGGTAGGGTAATTGCCAGACGACCAATTCCACCTGATGCGAAAGCTGCACCAGGCAGGGAGCCCGAATTTAATGCAGCTTCGTTCAGTTCATTGGCATAAGAAGCATTAACACCAAGAGTGAACCAATTATTGACCTTATGATCAACATTGAACCGCAAAGTTTTACGATCAAAATTGTTTTTTCTGATAATACCTTCCTGGTTTGTATAACCAAGAGAAAAATAATAGGAAGTTGCTTCTGTAGCACCGGCAACACTCAGGTTATGGCTATGAGAAATACCCTGCCTGTAAACAACATCAGCCCAGTTTGTATTTATTATATTTCCATCCGGACCAGTGGTGGGCAAATAGCGGGGAGCAGCACCTACGTTAGCCAAACCTTCATTTTTGATTGTCATATATTGTTGAGCATCTAACACTTCCCATTGACGGGTTGCTTTTGTAAAACCGACCCATCCATCATAGGTTACCTTAGACTTACCTCTTTTCCCTTTCTTAGTACTGATTAAGACTACACCATTGGCAGCACGGCTACCATAAATCGCAGTAGCTGCGGCATCCTTTAATATTTCCATGCTTTCAATATCGGCAGGGTTGATATTGGATAACACATTCGATGCAGCAAGTGTCTGGCTCACATCACCCGTATACGTTACTACTCCATCAATAACAATCAATGGGTAGGAGCTCAGGTTAATAGAGTTAGTACCACGAATGCGGAATACCGGAGGGTTGTTTAATACACCATTTGGCACGGTGATCTGAACACCTGCAGCTCTTCCCGCTAACGCTGCATCAAAACTGGGAACAGGCTTATCTGCAACTGCAGCCCCTTTTACAGTGGCGATGTTACCGATCACATCAGATTTTTTTTGTGTACCATATCCCACCACCACTACTTCTGAAATGGTTTTGTCTTCCTGTGAAAGAGAAAAATCAAGGGATGTTTGAGAGCCAATAGCTCTTTCCTGTGTCGTCATGTCAATGGCTGAAACGATCAGTGCTTTGGCATTGGAAGGAACAGTGAGGGAGAAAGTTCCATCAGCTTTGGTGGAGGTACCGGTTGTCGTACCTTTTACCAGGACTGATGCATTGGGAATCGGATTTCCCTTGTCGTCGGTCACCTTACCGGTGACTGTTTTT
>JAEUVP010000497.1 GCA_016786805.1 Chitinophagaceae bacterium
GTATCTGCCACAGACTGGAGCTGGGCACCTTTATTCGCCGATTTTGATAATGACGGCCATAAAGATCTGTTTATATCCAGCGGGATCGTTAAGCGACCGGTAGATCTTGACTATGTAAGATTTGTTTCCGACCTGCAGGTAAAGAAAGGGCTGAATCAATCCGATAAATATGATGATGTGGCCATCGATAATATGCCCGATGGCAGTTCGCATCCTTTCTTATTCAGGAACGAAGGCGGGCTCCAATTCAAAGACCTAAGTACTGAGTGGGGAACAGGTAGCCTGAAAGGGTATTTTAATGGGTCTTCGTATGCCGATTTGGATAATGATGGCAATGTGGACCTGGTGATCAATTGTATTGATGCACCCGCTGTTGTGTTAAAGAATACCGCACCGAAGAAAAGCCACCTGGCAGTTTCTTTTAAAGGTGACAGCAGCAACAAATTTGGTATCGGTGCCAAAGCTTATTTATTTCAAAAAGGACAGCTGCAATACCAGCAGCTGATGCTGACAAGGGGATTTGAATCTTCCTGTGAGGCCAGGTTGCATTTTGGTCTTGATACAGCAGCAATGGTTGACAGCGTTTTAATTGTATGGCCTGATCAGCGGTACCAGTTGTTGAAAAATGTTCCGGCGAATAAGCAATTGGAAGTAAAACAAACGGATGCGGCTGGAACATTCGATCATGCTGCGTTCTTTAAACCTCAGCAGGAACTGCTAAAGGATGTAACAGCAGAAAAAGGTACAGGATGGAAACATAGAGAGAATGAATTCCTGGATTTCAATGTGCAATACCTTATTCCCCACCAGCTATCAACCCGGGGACCAAAACTTGCTAAAGCAGATGTCAATAAAGACGGCCTGGAAGATTTTTATGTATGTGGAGCTTCAGGCCAGTCAGGTGAGCTAATGCTGCAGACAAAGGATGGGAAATTTATTTCCTCACCTATAACCTATGTGAACAGGATAAAAGCAACAGAAGAAACGGATGCAGTTTTCTTTGATGCCAATAATGATGGATTTCCGGATCTTTTTGTAGTGAGTGGTGGTAATGAATTTCCTGACGAGGTGCCGGTGCTGAATGATAACCTTTATATTAATGATGGTAAGGGTAAGCTGGTGCAGAGCCAGGAGGCTATTCCAAAATTATTGAAGAATAAATCCTGTGTTAGTGCGGCTGATATAGATAAAGATGGGGATACTGATATTTTCATTGGGGTGCTGGCTGATGCCACTAAGTATGGGTTTGAGCAAAGTTCTTATTTGCTGCTGAATGATGGTAAGGGCGTTTTTAAAATAGCCGATGCTGCTGTTATTGGGTTGAAGGATATAGGCATGGTCACTGCTTCCGCATTTGCAGATGTTAATAAAGACGGATGGATGGACCTTGTTGTTACCGGTGAGTGGATGCCCCTGAAGATCTTTATCAATAATCAGGGAAAGTTCACGGCGAAAGATATTGAAGCTTCTACTGGCCTCTGGCAAACTATTGGCACAGCAGATGTAAATGGGGATGGGTTTACGGATATACTGGCCGGTAACTGGGGTCATAACACAAAGCTTTATGCCGGGAAGAATGGACCCGTAAAACTATTTGTGAAAGATTTTGATAAGAATGGTTCTGTTGAACAGATCATGGCGTATACGATAGATGGCAAGGAATATCCTTTCCTGGCTAAAGACGAACTGGAACGTCCGTTACCCGTACTGAAAAAAGCCTACCTGAAGTATAGTGATGTGGCTGGTAAAACAGTTCAGTATATGCTGTACGACCTGTTTAAAGAGTACAAAGAACTAAAAGCAGAAGTACTGGGCTCATGCTGTTTCCTGAATGATGGAAAGGGCAATTTTACCAAAATTGAATTACCGGAAGAATTGCAGCTGGCCCCGCTGTTCTCTTTTGCACAAGTGCCATTTGCAGGTGCTAACAG
>JAEUVP010000406.1 GCA_016786805.1 Chitinophagaceae bacterium
GAAAATGAAATTGATTTTATATCTCAGCGGGACAGTTTTTATATGGCCAGTATCGGGGAAAATAATTTTCCCTACATACAGCACCGGGGCGGACCAAAAGGTTTTGTGAAAGTGCTGGATGCAAAACGAATTGGTTTCTTAGATTTTCGTGGCAACATGCAATATATTTCTGTGGGCAATATTGCCACTAATAATAATGTGGCATTGATAATGGTGGATTATCCTGCAAAGGCAAGATTGAAAATTTTGGCTACCGCTGAAATGGTGGAATTGAAAGAGGACCCCGCGTTGTATGATTTGCTTGATTTAAGTAAATATAAATTTAAACCGGAAAGGATGATGCTGTTTCATATAGAAGCATACGACTGGAATTGTCCGCAACATATAACAGCACGATATACGATTGAGGATATTGAAGAGGCTTTTAACAGTCAAAAGGAACATATTACTAAATTGCAGGGAGAAATAACTGAGTTGAAGCAAAAATTAAGACAAGCATGACGAAGGAGTTAAAAAGGGTGGTCATTACAGGTATGGGTGCCATTACCCCCCTGGGAAATTCAGTAGAAGTATTCTGGAAAAATATAGTGGCTGGTAAAAGCGGGGTGGATGTTATTACAAAATTTGATACCCGTTTATTTAAAACAAAGTTTGCAGCAGAAGTTAAAGGCTTTACACCTGCCGCTTATTTTGAAAAGAACGAAGCCAGGAAATATGACCTGTTTACCCAGTATGCTGTAGCTGCTGCAGAGGAAGCGATAAAAGATGCCGGTTTAAATTTTGATGTGCTTAATAAAAACAAGATTGGTGTTATCTGGGGCTCAGGTAATGGTGGTATCTTAACTTTTCAGGACCAGTTGGAAGATTTTTTTAAGGGAAATAAGACCCCGAGATTCAATCCGTATTTTATTCCAAAAATAATTGCTGATATTCCTTCCGGGGTAATTTCTATCCGGCATGGTTTAAGGGGCTTGAATTTTTCCACCATCTCTGCCTGCGCATCTTCCACCACGGCTATCATTGATGCGTTTACTTATATACGATTGGGCAAAGCGGATATTGTAATTGCCGGTGGTTCAGAAGCCGCTATTAACGAAAGCGGGGTGGGTGGTTTTAATGCTTCAAAAGCTTTATCAACGCATAATGAAAATCCCCAGGCAGCATCCAGGCCTTTTGATGTAAAGCGGGATGGTTTTGTTATGGGGGAAGGTGCCGGTGCATTGATTCTGGAAAGTTTGGAAAGTGCATTAGCCAGGGGTGCAGCCATTATTGCAGAAGTGGCGGGCGGTGGAATGGCTGCCGATGCGTATCATTTAACCGGGACACACCCGGATGGTGAAGGCGCATACCTGGGAATGATGGATGCGCTGGAAGATGCCGGGATTGTGGCTGATCAGGTTGATTATGTAAATGCCCATGCCACGTCCACGCCTTTGGGTGATGAAAGTGAATTGAAAGCCATTGCAAGGGTTTTTGGTGAACGGAAAGATTTAAACGTCAGCGGGACCAAATCAATGACAGGTCATTTGCTGGGTGCAGCTGGTGCAATAGAGGCCATTATTACCATCAAAGCATTGCAGCAAAATATTGTTCCGCCAACCATCAACACAGATGAAGTGGAGCCGGAATGGGCGGGTAAATTCAATCTTACCTTAGGTACGGCACAACAAAAAGAAATTACTTATGCCATGAGCAATACGTTTGGTTTTGGCGGGCATATTGCTACGGCTTTATTTAAAAAATTTAAACTATAGAAACTGGTTTTGCGCCTGCTGAACCTGGTGTTAAAAAATATAGTATAAAACAATTCCCGAATGATCAATCAATCCGCATTCACCCTGGTAAATCCGCAAAATGGCAACCTCGCCTTCAAATTTTTTGTATTTGAAGACAATAGTCATTTTGACCATATTCAACGCAACAATTATTTTTCATTGATATGGGTAAAAGAAGGGAATGGAAAAGTAAAAGCAGATTTTGCTGAATATGATTTTGAGGCAAGCACTTTATTTGCGTTCTCACCTTATCAGCCGTATATGTTTACTCCTGTTAAGCCCCTATCCGGTATTGCCATTAATTTTCACCCGGAATTTTTTTGCATTTATAAACATCATAAAGAAGTTTCCTGTAACGGGGTGCTTTATAATAACATTTACAGCCCGCCTTTTGTAAGGGTAGACAACACTTCGGCCGCTACTTTAGACATGCTATGCCAACAGATAAAAATCGAAATGCAAAACCCCGACCTGGCACAGTATGAATTATTGGTTTCCTATTTAAAAATTTTTTTAATAACAGCAGCGAGATTAAAAACACAACAGCAGCCCGAAACCATGGCCGAATTAAAGGACCAGAAAGAGCCGTTTATTTTACAGAAGCTAAAGGATGCCATTGAAGAAAACTTTAAAACCCGGCATTCGCCTGCTGATTATGCAGCGCTGCTTTTCATTACGCCCAAGGCCCTGGCCAAAATCACCAAGAACCACTTTCATAAAACCCTCAGTAGCCTTATTAATGAACGTATCATCATTGAGGCCAAACGGGAACTCTATCTTACCAATAAAACAATTAAAGAAATTGCTTACGAATTGGGTTATGAAGACGAGTATTATTTTAGCCGCTTTTTTAAGGTAAATGCCGAAGTCTCGCCGCAGATGTACCGGGATACTGTAGGATATGCAAAGGCAATGGCCTGAGAATCGAAATACTAATGCCGCTGGTAATTATCTGGAGTCGGGCTTTTATGCCGTTGATGGTGTTTCTCACCAACAACGCAATTATAGATTGGTCCAATATTGAGTACATAATCTGTACAGCCAATTCTGTATAAAACATAATGCATTCAAACAGCTAATCGTTTCCCTTTTCCACCGCCTCCCTCACCAGCTCTATCTCAAAGCCCTTGTTCAGTAAATAATCCATGGTTTTCTTTTTCCGCACCAGGTATTGGTCGCTTTTGAGGGCAGCATACTTTTCGTCGGCCAGTTTTTTTAATATCGCCCGGTATTCTTCTTCGTCAATCTGTTGCAATGCTTTTTTGATACAGTACTCACTTACTTTCTTTCCTTTCAGTTCATATTTGATCCTGACCCGGCCCCAGTGTTTCATCCGCCATTTGCCACCGGCAAAAGCAATGGCAAACCGTTCCTCGTTCAGGTAATTTTCTTCAATCAATGTGGCCATGATCTCATCATGATCGGTTTTCCATACACCAAGGTCGTAGAGTTTTTGCTGCACTTCGCTGTGGCAGCGTTCCTGGTAGCCGCAGTAATGTTTTAGTTTTTGCAGGGCTTGTTCCTTGGTCAGGTGTTTTTTGTACAGCATCGGCACAAAACTAAATAAATAGCCGCTCTTCGTTTATACCTGTGTCTTCAGTGTATCTTTTAACCCGCTGGTTGCTTTTTCCACCACTTTATAGACCAGTTTCACCGGAACGGTTTTACCCCGGATAACAGTAGTGCCATAGCCCACATAAATTTTTTCCCCCACCAGTTGCAGGTTATTCCGGTTACGGATATTGCTGCGGGAAGTGCTGATGCCTGCTTTTTGTGCCGGGGCTGTTGTTATTTCAGCTTTGTCATTCACCACAATCTCATCTTTGGTAGTGTTTGTTATATCAGTTTCATAAACACCATCACCATCCAGGTCCGCTTCTGCTGAAATACTGCGTAAGGACTGGCTGTTTTGTGATGCCGTGATCTTTACGTCTCCTTTTCTTTCATCATCACCGGGATCAGGTGCAATGACACTGCCCGATTTGTTGGACCGGGACGAATTATGATCCTGTGCTTTGTTGCCACCACCCTTACCATTGCCCGGATCGGGAGCTGCAATGTTTGCTGTTTTATTAGACCGGGTTGAATTATGGTCCTGCGCCTTCATATTACTATTATTCGGATCGGGTGCAATGACACTGCCTGTTTTATTGGAACGGGATGAGTTATGATCTTGTGCTTTTCCGGCAGATACCCATAACTGGCTCTCAATAACGACCTGTTGCTCCACTGTAAATGTATAATCACCCGGTTCCAGGTCCGTAAATTCAAACTCGCCATTTTCATTGGTCTGACGTGTAAGCAAATTGCCACCAGGATTCTTTCCTCCTTTAATCGTCAATCCGCCAATCGGATTACCTGGCCGCAACGCAGGACCTCCGGGAACAATTGGTGGGGCAACAGTCATATAAGTTATCCCGTTTTCATCGAAACCAACCGGGGTCAGTCGTACTTCACTGATATTGGAACGGGGGCTCCATATTTCTTCATCTGTATCTCCCGCTGCCACCCGGTCATTGGACTGGTTGGATTTTGTTTTCGTTTTTATAAGAGCTGCCACTCCATCATCATCCGTATCACCGGTGTTGATATCATATTGCTTTACACCAGCATGCTGAATGATCTTTGTAACAGCAGCTGTTTCTTCTTTGGTTCCGTTCTCATACTGGCTGGTCATTGTTGTTTTATTATCAGCATCTATACTGATCGTATATTCCTTAACCAGGCCCGGCGCCCCGGCTATACCTTGTTTTTTCTCCGGGTCCCAGCCCCGCACAGTTACTTTTTTTACGGTTCCGGCAGTACTTATTCTTGCATCAGCCGTTACATCTTTCACGGTACCATCGTTCATCGTGGCCAGTACTTTGGTTGATTCAGTCACTCCGTCGCCATCGGTGTCTGCTTCAATGATCGTCAGCGATCTCCGGATATTAGAACGGGAAGTGCTGATACCTGCTTTTTGTGTCATGGGTTCTTCTTCATTGCTGCTGTTGATCAATAGTTGCATGGATGCATCCGATATTGTAACCTGTCCCAGCAGGTCGGTGCTTTTCGCAGCATAATAGTCATATCCTTTTTTACTGAGAAAGCTGCCGCTGACGGCGAGTATATAATCACCATCGGGTACATTGGCAAAAAAGAAATCACCACAGCTTCCGGTTTTTGTTTTAGCGATCAGCGCACCACTCTGCGGTTCCAGCAATGATATGGTAATGCCTTCAACCGTATTACAATCATTACCTGTTGCTCCGCTGTTTCCTTTATGTAATGGGTTTTCTCCTTTTGTACCCTTGTCCTGGTACAGCGGGTTGTTTTGTACACTGGATAATTTTGCCGTAGCAATACAGGTTTCACAAGTACCGCCTTCATTATCGGCAAATACCGGTTCATACTGGCGGCGGCCTGTAGACATGCCGCTAGCTTTTTCTCTTTTACCGGATGCTTGTCCGCTGCCGTGTTCTCTTGCATAAAACCCTGTAGCAATACCGGAGTTATTATTGTTGATGACCATTCCGGTGGCTGCATAGGATGCTGCTGCTGCACCACCTCCGCCACCACCTGCCATGGTTTTATTCGTTACAATTCCTGTTGATGCCGGTGATGTCCAGATCAGTTTGCCGGAGATAATATTCCTGCCGGCTCCCTGTGCAAGGGCACTGCCTGCTGCATGCAAGCCCTGGTTTACTTTTTCACCAAATGTTGCGCCTTGTGTTTGTTTGGGTGTTGTTACTTTCTGTGCAAGGGCACCACCCG
This sequence comes from Chitinophagaceae bacterium, assembly GCA_016786805.1. GTDB lineage: Bacteria > Bacteroidota > Bacteroidia > Chitinophagales > Chitinophagaceae > CADEDV01. Next base: position 5,529 of record JAEUVP010000406.1, read on the forward strand.
CTGCATGTAATCCCTGGTTTACTTTTTCTCCGAACGTGGCACCTTGTGTTTGTTTGGGAACCGTTACATTCATAGAGATGCGGTTCGGCATTCCACCGTCTATTTTCATCCGGCTATTATAATTGGCGGCATCATCCGGGCAGGAGAAGGTCATTTCTTCGGTGGTTCCATCAGGATTAATAGTGCGTTGTGTTACAGGTCCGCAGCCGGCATTATTCGATTCTTCGCTTGTAATATTTCCGTACACAGGTTGTCCCGGCTGGTAGGTTCTTCTCCCGGTGGCAAGGCCGCTTCCTCTTTGTCTTTTTCCCGAAGCCATTCCACTACCTGCGTCTCTTGTTCTTTTACCGCTTGCCTGCCCGTTGCTGTGATCTCTTGGTGAGAGAATATTATACCGGACGGTGATACCGGTAACAATATCACTGATAGTACGGGATAACTTCAGTGGTTCCGCACCACGACGTATATCATAATTGTTCACTTCTGATTTTGTACTGAGGTAATCAGCACCAATTCCAAAAGACCAGGCCTCTGATCTTGTTTTGTACTGAATGCCCAGGCCGGTTAAAAAACCGGGATAGATACTTTTGCTGGTAGCTTCATTCCTGTACAGCGGCCGTTGTGCTCCTTTCTGTTGCAGGCTTACCAGGCCGCTGTTATTGATGAACAGGCCGCCTTTTGCATGGGCAAACAATTCAACTGTTTTACCAACCCGTACGGATGGGCCCAGCAGCAAATACATGTTCTGCTGTTTTGTCTTATTAATGATCAGTTCATCGGGAGAGAAGGGAAATGTTTTTAAGAATGTATTGATCGTGGCATTATCGGCAGAAGAGGAGCCAAACCCTGAAAGAAAGCCAATACTGGCTTTGCCAAAAAAATAATCGGCTCCAAACCGGAAACCGGTGCCGCTGCCCCTGAACAATAATGAATCAGTGCCGTTGTTGCTGGCTGTGGAATAAACAGGCGCAAAAGAAAGACTTAGCCCGTTACCGGACCTGGACGAATTTTGATTAAACGTTTTGGTTGTTTGCGCAGATACAGTCGAAACGATCACTGAAAATAATAGGCATACAGGTATCCCTGCTGGAGAGCTTTTCATGTGGCTTGGCTTTTAGTGATCAGAAAAATACAATTAATATTTTCCATATCCTATAGCTTCAGGCCAATTATATTTATTGTCTTATGGTCATTATTCTTCCAGCCTGTCGGTGCAACTGTATTCCTTTTTTAAAAAATCATCATACTGGTCGGCCTGCTGAAACAAGGTGCGGAAAGTGGCAACACCATTCTCTTTATTTATATCCTGGTCATATAGTATGCAGCTGAGTACTATATTCTGTTTGACGCAACTAAGCGTTAATCCATGCAGTCGATAGTTTTCCTGTAATAGATATTGATACAGCGGTTTGATCTTTGTACTATCAGCCGGCATCTGGCACAGATACGCATCAGCAGCAATAAAAAAATTCTCCGGGTTATACACGATCCTGATCTTCGCTGATCCTTCTTTCACACTCCAGTTATTCGCTCCTTCCCTTGCCAGTCGTACATCTTTACCCAGTTCTTTTAAGATCGCTTCAATTGTTTTAGCTGTACCGACAGGTTCCACTTCTTTCTCCGGTATTTCCGGCAGCTTTACTTCGGTACCACAACTCGGGCAATATTTTCCTGCATCAATATTGGCAGCCGTAACAAGATAACCGCAACTAAAACAACGGGTGGACGCCTGTCCCCTGCTTGGCTGGTACATCTGCAGGGCTTCCCGCAGGTAGAGCACCGGTAGGGCAAATCCTAAATTATCACCGCCCCTGATGATAAATGAATTGACACCGATCACTTCTCCTTTATTATTCACCAGTGGTCCTCCGCTGTTGCCCGGGTTGATAGCGGCATCAATTTGTATGAACTTCAATCCGTCACGGATGCGGTCCACTTTGGAGATCACTCCCTGGGTAGCGGTATAGTTCAATCCATAGGGATGACCAATAGCCAGCACCGCATCCCCATCTTTCATTTCTTCATACTGTCCCAATCTTATTTCGGGTAATTCAATTCCTTTGGGTGCTTCTAAAAAAGCAAGATCATGTTTACGATCTGTATACCATACTCTTGCTAATGCTTTATCAAACGCTTTACCTGCTATTGTTACTTCTGCATTCTCCGCCACTACATGATCATTGGTGATGATGAGATCAAATTCCTTCAGGTAAAAACCGGTACCGGTGCCGCCGTTCGTAGCAATCTGGATAATTGCTTTCTGGTATTGCTCTATTATTTGCTGGGGGTCCATATCTTTTCAATTTTTTGATGGCCACGAATAGCTCCTGCCTGTTTAATAAGATTGCCGGATGCTTAAGCCTCCATATTTAAAAATTCCAGTTCTGTTGTAAATGTGTGATCGAAGTTGACGAGGTTATCAAACCGCAGGTTCTCTGTTTTGAAATCCATGTTCGGGTATTTTTGTTTCCAGCGGCTTTGTATCTCTTTTACTTTTTCAATGATAGCATCGGAACGAAATTCATTCGTTGCGGTATTATAGTACGCATTACTGAAGCCTAATGCAGCAAAATAGTCAGCATAGTTCACCATCATGAATAAATGAAATAACTCTGTTACTGCCCTTGGCATACTGTAGGAGTATTGACAATAGGCAATACCGTATTCGCAAACCTGCGTGGCAATAAAGGGGTAGTTGTTATCCCGGTACCAAATCATGTTGGCATTAGTGGCATGAATGGAATCGGAAACCATTTTGTAAGGCTGCGGTGCCACAATGGAAAATGTATACCGGGAACGAAACAGGTAGCTCATGACTTCTTCCTTTGGCCGGGCCTGTATTTTTTTCAGCTCTTCTATCATATCCCTGCTTTTATCAACCGGTGGTCTTTCGTCTTTCTTAAAATAAATACCTACGATCTTCTCCAGGTCATTCAGCAGTTTTCCTTCCGGTGTCACCAGGTAATCAATCCGGTACAGCAGCGCCAGCAACATATAGGCAATACCGCCGGAGAATTTTTCGGGATCCACCGATGCCACCGTCTCCAGTGTTTGTTGTATCCATTTTTGCAGGTACGCATATTTCACTTCCTTCTCGGAAACCTGAAGGGGGCCGATATGTTCACTGTCGATGTTTTCCAGCATGCTGAAATCCTGCAACAGCAGGTCGTCCTGCTTATCGGCTTTGGTCGCCAGTTCTTTTAACCCATAGTACAATTTGCTGGGATTGGCCGCTTCCATATCCGCATCGAACCGCATGCACAGCCTGTCATTGTCCATGGCAAACCGGCTGTAGTATAAGGTAAAATTCATTTCCAACAAGCGGCGCATCACCGGCACCGAAGCCTGCGGCATCCGGGCCAGGGTCACTTCGGCTTTCACCTGCTCCTTATTGAATGTGCCTCTTACAATTTTAGATCCCTGGTACACCTGGAACCTTCCTTCAGCACCATTGCGTTCATACACTACATTCTGCACGGCATCATCCCGCAGGTACTCAAAAAAAGCATCAAAGCTTTCGGGGTATTTTTTTTCTTTGAACAGGTTATCGGCATCCGTCCAGCGGCTTACTTTGGCGGGCAGTTTATTATTATCCGAGTAGCGGCCAAAATGGGTATCCGGTTCTGCGGCGGGTTCCGCTTTCTTTTTTCCCCAGCCAAATAGTTTTTCCAGCATGTCATGGTTTTTTGAGAAATAGCAAGATACTAAAGATGGGACAAGCCACATAAGACTGCCTGTTTTTATACCGGTCAACAAGTAATCCACGGCCCTGTTTAATGTGTTGAGGGTAAAGCAAAAATCAGTAGTTTCGCCCCAAACCAATTACAGATGAAGTTTATTGTATCCTCCTCCTCCTTACTGAAACAATTGCAGCATATCTCCGGAGTTATCAATGCTAATACTGTGTTGCCGATCCTCGAAGATTTCCTGTTTGAAGTTGAAAAAAATAAACTGACCGTGGTGGCCACCGACCTGGAGACCGTGATGCGGGTACAATTAGATATTGAAGCAAAAGACAGTGGTAAGGTTTGTATCCCGGCCAAGATCCTGATGGACTCCCTGAAGAATATTGCGGACCAGCCGCTGACCTTTACGATCGACAAGAATTTCGGCATCGAGATCACCAGCGATAATGGTAAGTATAAAGTTATGGGAGAGAACCCGGATAATTTCCCGAAAGAACCGGCTGCGGATGATACCACTTCTTTTACCATGACAGCATCTGCCCTGGTAACCGCTATTAATAAAACATTATTCGCTACAAGCAATGATGATCTTCGTCCTGCTATGACAGGTGTGTTTTTTGAACTGGATAAAAAAGGGTTGCAGTGCGTGGCTACTGATGCCCACCGCCTGGTCCGGTATAAAAGAACAGAAGTAAAATGCCCGAAGAATGATTCGTTCATTGTTCCCCGCAAACCACTGAACTTATTGAAAGCAGCAATTCCTGCTAATGAAGATGAGATCACCTTAAGCTATAACGGTAACCATCTTTTTGTAAAACACGGTACCACGCAAATGAGCTGCCGCCTGATCGATGCCCGTTTTCCTGATTATAAAGTGGTGATCCCTGCCGATAATCCTTACCGGCTTACGGTGAATAAAAACGATTTCCAAAGCGCATTGCGCCGGGTAAGTGTATTCAGTAATAAGAGCACCAACCAGGTGGCCCTGAGTATCAGTGGCAGCGAATTGCAACTGGCAGCCCAGGATGTGGACTTCAGCTTTGAAGGAAATGAAAGAATGAAATGCCAGTACAATGGTGAAGACCTGATGATCGCCTTCAACGCCAAGTTCCTGATCGAAATGCTGAATGCCGCTGACAGTGATGATGTGAATGTGGAATTATCAACCCCCACCAAGGCCGGCTTGATCAAACCCACCGAAAGTGACGAGAATGAAGAACTGCTGATGCTGGTAATGCCGCTGATGCTGAATCAATAATCGGTTCATCAATTATATAATTTCAGAAAGCTCACTTTAACAGTGGGCTTTTTTATGTACTTTATATTTTTTTTTAAATTTTGTCATGGAATTCATCCCGGTATTTACCTACAACGATTATGTTTCTGCACATATAGCAATGGGGCGGCTCGAGGAAGACGGTATTGACTGCTGGCTCAAAGACGAGAACACCGTTACGATTAATGCTGCATGGACACAGGCCGTTGGTGGTATTAAATTAATGGTAGCGGAAGATCATGTTGCCAAAGCTGTTGACATATTAAAAGAAATTGACCGGCAACATAAAGCAACGATTACTTGCCCCAAATGCGGTTCACACAATATTGAGCTAGTAAGCACACCTCGCAAAGCCTCTAACTGGGTCATGGTTATCTTTGGTTTCCTGTTCACCAGCTACGCCATGCCGGTTGATATGGCTAATCACTGTTTTGATTGCGGCCATGAATTTCCAGAAGCAAAAGCGGAAGAAGTTGTTGATAAGGATCAGCTCGACAATTAACGGCATTTTCTATATTACTTCGTAACTTTTCATTCATATTTATCTGCCATGTGGTATAATATCTTACACTATTTCCAAACCCTGGAAAACCGGCCTCTCGAACGTATGGCATTTTTGGTGGGGGGCCTGCTTATCTTCTGGATCATTGAAGGTGCCATTCCTTTACTGCCGATGCGCTATAAGAAAACCAAATTGCGGCATGCCGGTGTCAATTTTGTTTTTACGGTGATCCATTTGATCATTCACACCTTCCTGGCCATTTTTATTGTGCTGTTGTCCGACTGGTGCATGAACCAGCAGTTTGGTTTGGTGTACTGGCTAGGGGCTGGTGTGGGGCTAACTTTGTTCATTGGTGTAATGGCACTTGATTTCAGCAGCTGGTTAGTGCATGTCATCATGCATAAAAATAAGTTCCTCTGGCGTTTTCATTTGATCCACCACAGCGATACCAACGTGGATGTAAGCACGGGGCTTCGTCATCATCCCGGTGATAGTTTACTCCGCGGTATCTTTTTTATGCTGCTCATTTTTATTTCCGGTGCCCCGATGTATGCAGTAATGCTGTACCAGACACTGGTGGTACTGACCACCGCTTTTACACATGCCAACATGCGTTTACCTAAAAAGCTTGACAACCTGCTGAGCTATGTGCTTATCTCACCTAATATGCACAAAGTGCATCATCACTGGAAACAACCGTATACAGACAGTAATTATGGTGCCGTGTTTTCCATCTGGGATCGTTTTCTCGGTACTTTCAGCAAGCTGGATGTTGACCAGATCAAATATGGGCTTGACCGCCATTACCCCGCCGATAAAGATGAGGATATCTTATTATTACTCAGGAAACCTTTCGGAAAATTAGATTCCTGATATTTACATCCATTAACTTTTCATATGAAAAAAATCATCCTGCTGACGATGCTCTTTACATCGCTGGGTGCTGCTGCACAAAACAATTTGTATGTCGCTGCCCGTTCGGGATTAAGTATGCGGGATAAACCCGATGCCAAAGCAACGGTGATCGGTAAGATCCCTTATGGTACTAAGATCTCTGTTAACTACCCGGAGGAGATCGTCAACATTACTACCGAAGGAATCATTGGTGCCTGGGCCAAAACAACTTTCAATGGTAAAACCGGGTACGTCGTGAACTCTTATCTTTTCCCGGTGGCTCCACCCAAAGCTACCATTAAGACCATGAAAGAATACCTGGCGCAGCTTTCTCCTGTATTTGGTGCAAAGCTGGTGGTGAAATCCGGTAAGATGGATAATATCGAAGAGGGCGGCTGGGAAATTCAGAAACAATTATATAAAAATGGAGCCGAGTGGCATGAACATTTGGGTTATGAATATGGTTCATCCGCTTATTTCATTCCCGGTTTTACTTTGACCCAGGGATTTTTATTAGTACGGCTGATCCCGGAGTTCAAAGCTATTTTCAATGACAAAGATGAATTCCCCACAGAAAATAAAACGATGAAGAAGGGCGAAGTGGAATATGATATCAAAGTAGAAAAAGAAATGCTGGGCGATAATCCCTGGTATAAAAAAATAAAACTGGAATACGCTGATGGAGCCGTTGTTTTCTTTGAAATGTACCAAATAGATAACCAGCTGGTGATTTTTACCGGGTCGGGGGTGTAGTTTTGCAGCATGAGAAAGATCGCTATGATACCGGCCCGTTATGCAGCCACCCGTTTTCCTGCTAAACTCATGCAGGTGCTGGGTGATAAAACAGTTAT
>JAEUVP010000014.1 GCA_016786805.1 Chitinophagaceae bacterium
ACTTTTTCTTCCACTGCATAACCACTCAGATCAATGATCTCCAAACGGTCTCTTAACGCCGGCTGAATATTGTTGATATTATTCGCGGTGGCAATAAACAATACCTTACTCAGGTCATACTCAAGCTCCAGGTAATTATCATAGAATGTATGATTCTGTTCAGGATCGAGGACTTCCAGCAATGCAGAAGAAGGATCACCTCTAAAATCATTACCCACTTTATCGATCTCATCCAGGATCATCACCGGGTTGGAAGATTTTACTTTGCGGATCGATTGTAATATACGGCCCGGCATCGCCCCGATATACGTTTTCCGGTGACCTCTTATTTCACTTTCATCATGCAAACCACCAAAGCTCAACCGAACATATTTTCTACCAATGGCAGCGGCAATACTTCTTCCTAACGATGTTTTACCAATACCCGGGGGCCCCACAAAACAAAGGATCGGGCTCTTCATATCGCCTTTCAGTTTCAGTACGGCAAGGTATTCCAGTATCCTTTCCTTGATCTTATTCATTCCGTAATGATCAATATCCAATGTCTTCTTAGCTTTCTTCAGGTCATAATGATCTTCCGTATATTCTTCCCAGGGCAGCTCCAGCATCAGGTCGAGGTGATTGTACACCACCGAATAATCCGGTGTGCTGGGGTGCATTCTTTCTAATTTCTCCACTCCTTTCTTGAACATTTCTTTAGCCGCCACCGGCCATTTCTTCGTCTCTGCCTTTTTCAGCATCTCTTTTACTTCCTGCACATTACTATCACCACCCAGTTCTTCTTTGATACTTTTTAATTGCTGCTGCAGGAAATATTCCCGTTGTTGCTTATCCAGTTCTGTTCTTGTCTTGGTGGTTACTTTATTCTTCAGCTCGGCAAACTGCAATTCTTTTTGCAGTAACTGCATCAGCACATCAGCCCGTTCCCGGATATGGTTCAGCTCCAGTAATCGTTGCTTTTCCTTGATATCGGTGTTCAGGTTACTGGATACAAAATGGATCAGGAAAGAAGGATTCTCAATATTGCGGAGAATGATGGACGCTTCTGTCGGAATATTCGGCGATAATTGAATGATCTCGGTCGCCAGGTCCTTTATCGTGGAAACATAAGCATCGAAATCGGCATCCTTGGGCGACTCTTCCTCTTCAATCTTTTTGATCCTTGCTTTAAAATAAGGGTCTTCTGTAAAAACGGTTTCTACCAGGAACCGACTCTTGCCCTGGATGATGACGGTGGTGCCCCCATCAGGCATTTTGATCAGTTTCACGATCTTGGCCACCGTTCCTATACTTTCCAGGTCTTTTATAGCAGGATCTTCTACGGAACTGTCTTTTTGCGCCACCACACCGATCAGTTTGTCGGTTTTGTAAGCATCATTTACTGCTTTGATACTTTTATCCCGGCCTACAGTAATTGGTAACACAACTCCGGGAAAAAGTACTGTATTTCGCAGGGGTAATAAAGCGATCTCGGCGGGTACTTCAATTCCATTAGTATCTTCCTGGTCACTCTCGTTCAGCGGGATAATGGGCAAAAAGTCCATATCATCTTCCGGCTTCATTATTAATTTTTCAAAACTCATGTGTATTCTTCAATTAGACATTATGTCACCCGTTCTGCTCCTGCAGACCGGGTGTGGTAAAAGTATATAGTGAAATCAGTATTGCCAAGATTCATGCCTGCCAAATAAAACCTGACAAACTATGTATTTGAGAGGCAGTTGGTTGACAAAAAAGTCCCCTCCGTTGCCGGAGGGGACTGGTTCACGAGGTATGAGATTTACTTTATAGGGCTAATCCAACAGAAAGCTGGAATCCCTGGTTCTTCCATTTGTCCTGGTTATCGATATCGCTGATATTATTAAGGCCTACCGTGTAGCGGCCTGATACCCTCATTGAAGCGAGTTTGACCTGTACACCACCTACCAATGCAAAATCTCCTTTCTTGAAAGCATCACCACCATTTTGCAACAGCGTTTTGCTGTTATCGATCAAAATACCAAATTGAGGACCTGCCTGTAAACTCAGGAAATTACCGATGAGTTTGTAATTGAGCAGGATCGGGATAGAGATATAATTGAGTTTTACGTTTTGCCCCGAGTTAAAAACGTTTTCATACAGTTCTTTGTAATTACTATCCAACCGGGTTGAATACTGGTTGAACAATACTTCGGGCTGAATGCCGAGTTTGGTGCCAGGAAAACCAATTTCAGCAAAGCCGCCCAAATGATAACCATAGCGGAACTGGTCTTTGAATGATTTGCCATCAACCTTGGTCACATTAGCACCGGCTTTGATGCCCAGGTGAAATTGTGCCATCACAACGTTAGATAAAAGCAAAGCTGCTGCAAGTGGAAGGAAAAGTTTAGTCTTCATAATTAAGTTTTTTGATTTTTAAATTTCCCCGGTCATCCTGAATTGCATCGGTGGACGGGACGAAGAAAATTTTCAAGTTTAGTGCCAGTAACCGTTGCTGCCTGTTAAATACTATTAACGACAACTTGCTTTTGTACTAACAAAAACAAAAAACGTAATCATTTTATTGCCGCCAGATTGTGAAGAAAAACAAAAAGAAACCCGGGAAGGGGTAGCTGCTATAGTTGCCTATCTTTTAAAAGACAAGTCCCATGTTTACGGAGAACAGGGTGCTCAGGTTCTTGCTTTCTGCCGGAAAATAATAATCGAGCATGAACTGGGGTTGAATAAAGAATTTACCAATTGAATACTCTCCCCGCAGGAATAGGGAAAGTGACAGCGGCTGAAAATTCACCTGGTCATCCAGGTATATACTTTCTGAACTGTATAACACGTTCGCAGCATTCCGGATCGTGGTTCCGTACGTGTTGGAAGACTGGTTGAAACCGAATTTTTGTGTACCGCTGGTGAAATTGACCTGCGGGGTAAACCGGATATGATCATTGTAAGTAAATACATCCAACCAGTAAAAATCATGACGAACAGAAGTCAGTATAGAAAAATCCGAGACTGATTCTGTAGTATTGATATACGTATAGCCACGAAGTCGTAAACGTAAGGATTGTATTAGCTCTTCCCTCTTTTCATATTCCGAACGGCTGCCCCATCCATAGCTAAGAGCTATCATCGGCCTGATCCATGATTTGCGGTAGGTGAAATAAGCATATAAGTCATTCCGAAGCGGCGATGTATAAAAAGGCAAAGAGTCTTTGGCAAAATAACGGGTATAAGAAATACCGGTGGCCAGGTCTTTATTTTTCAAATAATCATACGAACCTGTGAGTGACCATTGATACAGGTTCATATTCTTTTCGTCGTTAACGAGATAACCCGTAGCACTCAACCCAAGCCCTGACTTATGATACCAGGTCAGCATCGGCGTATAGGTCAGTTTGGGCGTTGCTTCTAACGAGGCATTGTCCTTACCGGTAAAGTTGAAATATCCCCGGGCAACAGATAAGCTTCCCATAAAATAACTTTTGGGGGTAAGGATGGAATCCATAAAAGACTCAAAATCCTGGAAAAGCTCGTCGTAATCAATGGTAGTGTCTGCCAGTAACAGGTCCTCATCGGTAACAATAAGAGAGTCAGCGGGGGTTTTCTGTGCATACACAGTTGACCCCAGCGCTGCAAAAAACAGTGCTATCAGCCATCGTTTGAACATCGGGCAGTGGTAATTTTTGGTCATAGGTTCGGGCCTGTTCAGTGGTTGGCTTAAGACCAACGGCTTAGAAAAAAGTTTAATACTCAAATAAATAAGTACTAAACGAACCTGCTGCCAAAATATTTGAAGCCGGGGTCAAAGAAGCTTATCAGGCCAGTTCTAACACAGTGATCTCCGGCAAAATGCCCACCCGGCCAGGATAACCGATGAAACCAAAGCCCCGGTTCACATATAATTTCTGGTTTTCCTTTTCATACAACCCCGCCCATTGTTTATATATATACTGAACGGGGCTCCACCGGAAACCCGGTATCTCTACCCCAAATTGGGCTCCGTGAGTGTGGCCGGACAGCACCAGGTCAATGTCTTTATAGTCTTTTGTTACCTCCGACTCCCAGTGCGAAGGATCATGACTCATTAATATTTTAAAAGGGTAGCCTGCCGCACCGTCATACGCTTTTTCAAGGCTGCCATAGCTATGGAAATTCTGCCGGCCGCTGATATTCTGCACGCCCAATAAACCGATCCGGTGGCCATCTTTTTCGATGCTCACATGTTCATCGTTCAGCAATCTCCAGCCCAGGGAGGCATGGACATTTTTGAGCTGTTCAAGATTAGCTCTTTTTTCCTCCGGACTACCCCATTGCACATAATCACCGTAATCATGGTTGCCCAAAGTAGAATAGACTCCAAGCGGGGCTTCCAGTTTGTCAAACACATCCATATAGTCCTTCATTTCGTCGGCCGTATTGTTCACCAGGTCGCCGGTAAAAAGAATGAGATCAGGCTTTTCATTTATGATCTTTTCAATGCCTTTTGCAACGGCGGCTTTATCGGTGAAGCTGCCCGAGTGGATATCCGAAATGTGGACGATCTTCAACCCTTTAAAAACTTCCGGGAGATTGGCATAACTAAGCTGAAACCGCTTTAACTGGTAATTATATTTATTGCCAAAGCCATAAACGAGTGTACCGAACAGGCCACCACCAAACAGCATCCCGGCCCAACTCAGAAAGACGGAACGGGAAATAGCTTCGCCTTCAGTGACTAAACCATCAACACTCTCTTTTTTAAACAATTTGGCTGCAATCCATTGAAACAAACGCCTGATATCATCGACCAGGAAAAAAACAGCGGCGATCAGCTTGGCAAAGAATATTCCTGCAATAATGGCAAATACAGTTGTCCGTATAAACCTGGCCTGGTGCTGAAATTGCAGGTAAGGGAGCAATAAAAGAACGATGATCGCACCGATAGAAATGATCCAGTAAGCGCTATAAATAATGGTCCGCATCCTCCCGCTGGCGGCATGAGAAACAGTTTTCACCGCCTGGAAGCAATAAATATCCAATAACACCATAAAACCGATCAATATCCACCAAAAGGGAGAATTACGCATACAATAAAATTAAAGCCGGGCTGCTTACACCCGGTTGTTTGCTTAACGCTTATTTTTGCCAAATGGTTAAAATTGGGCAAAACTAAATTTTGAGTTCTTAGTTTCAGTCGGCAATTTTACCACGAACAACTAAACATTACCAAGGAGTTTTCGGCAAAATGGCAAGAATCATCGGTGTAGCAAATCAGAAAGGAGGTGTGGGCAAGACCACAACCGCTATTAACCTGGCGGCCAGTCTTGCCGTACTCGAATATAAAACATTGCTGGTGGACGGCGATCCGCAGGCCAACAGCACTACCGGTGTGGGATTTGATCTCCACAATGTCACCCAGAGCCTATACGACTGTATGGTGAACCAGACCAGGGCTAAAGATGTGATCCTAAAAACCGATATTCCCAATCTTGACCTTATTCCTTCGCATATTGACCTGGTGGGTGCTGAAATTGAAATGATCAACTATCCCAGCCGGGAAATGGTGCTCAAGAACCTGCTGGATGCAATAAGAGAGGATTATGATTTTATCATCATTGACTGCTCCCCTTCTTTGGGTTTGATAACGGTAAATGCACTTACAGCTGCTGATTCGGTAGTAGTGCCGGTACAATGCGAGTTCTTTGCCCTGGAAGGATTGGGTAAATTATTAAACACGATCAAGATCGTTCAAAGCCGCCTGAATACGGCTCTTGTAATAGAAGGTATCCTGATGACCATGTATGATGGTCGGCTCCGGCTTTGCAACCAGGTGGTGAGTGAGGTAAGGCGTCATTTTGAAGATATGGTTTTCAGCACCATCATTCACCGGAATGCCCGGTTAAGCGAAGCTCCCAGTGTAGGTAAACCCGTGATCTTATACGATGCCAACAGCAAAGGATCGATGAACTACCTGAACCTTGCCAAAGAAATTCTTCAGAAAAACGATATGACGAAGATCAAACAGGATGAGAGGATATTAGAGCTGTGAGTACAGAAGCTGCGAGTCCTTAATTCCATTTCAAACTTCCAACATGAGTACGCCCAAACAAAATAAAGATGCCCTCGGTAAAGGTATCCGCTCCTTATTACAAAGTATAGATTCCGACCTGAAGACCAGTACGGGTGCAATCAAACCAGCGGTAGTGGAAAATGTTACTGGCACCAACCGCATTCCTATTGATGAAATAGAAGTTAACCCCAAACAACCCCGCCGTGATTTTGATGAACAGGCCTTACAGGAGTTAGCCAGTTCGATCAAATTGCATGATATCATTCAACCGGTCACTGTTTCCAAATTACCTTCCGGGAAATACCGGCTGATCTCGGGTGAAAGAAGATTAAGAGCTTCCCGGATTGCCGGCTTAACGGACATACCGGCTTATATACGCCAGGCCAATGATGCCCAATTATTAGAACTGGCATTATTAGAAAACCTGCAACGGGAAGACCTGAATGCAATGGAAGTAGCACTCAGCTATAAACGCATGATGGAAGAACTGGATTATACCCAGGAACAGGTAGGCGAACGCATGAGTATTGACAGGAGTACTGTTGCTAATTTCATCCGCTTATTAAAATTACCGCCCGATATTCAATTAGCCGTTCGTAACGGAGAACTCAGTATGGGACATGCCAGGGCACTGATCAATGTTGACAGCATTGACAAACAATTATATATTTTTAAAGAGATCAAACAAAGAGGCTTGTCGGTCAGGCAAACAGAAGAACTGGTCCGCAATCTCTACAAACAGGGTGGTGCTGTTAAAAAAACTTCAAAAAGCTCCTTAGCCCCCGCCTTCCAGAAAATAGAAGATAAATTAGCATCTCAATTCAGCACCAGGGTGAAACTGAAACACAGTCGCAACGGCAGCGGGCAGATCACTTTCGATTATTATTCACTGGAAGAACTGAATAAACTACTCAACCAGTTAGATGTATCAGCTGATTGATAAACCCAGCCCGGAAGGGATCTTTGATGATGCAAAAAATCGTAAACAGTTATTGGAAAAAAACTATTGTACTGGCAGTCGTACTGTTTGCAGGTTATTTTTTATCAGCACAACAACCCGATTCAGTAATTAAAGTTATTCCGGAGGAAACAGTGGTTGCTACCGCAGAAAAAACCAAAAAAGATACGGTAGTAAAAAAACATAGCCCCCGCACAGCAGCAATTCGTTCAGCTATTCTTCCTGGACTTGGCCAGATTTACAATAAAAAATACTGGAAACTGCCTATCGTTTATGGAGCCATCGGTATCAGTGGAGGTGTTTTCTTTTATAACCTGAAAAATTATAAAGACACCCGGTTTGCCTACAAAGTAAAATATAACATGCGGCAACCTAATGCCACTGCCGCTGACTCTGCTTTGTTCAGCAAGATCAGACCTAACCTTCAGCCATTGAGCGAAGAATCCTTGCGGTTTTACAGGGACCAGTTTCGACGGGATGTTGACTATTCAGTACTGTTCTTTATCATTCTCTGGGGATTGAATGTCGTGGATGCCACCGTAGATGCCCACCTGAAAAGTTTTGACGTAAGCCCTGATCTTAGTCTCCGGATCAAACCCGGTCATAGTGAAATGGCGGGCACCAACGGTATCAGCCTGGTACTATCCCTGAAAGATAAACGGACCCGGTAAGCAGGAATAAAGTTTTTCCTTTCTCTATTTTTAAAGTTATTTGCAACAACTAACAGGTTTTACCTGCCAACTAAAATCAGCATTATGAATATTGCACTGATCGGTTATGGGAAAATGGGAAAAGCCATAGAAGAGATCGCTGTTCAACGGGGACACTCGATCGTTTTAAAAATTGACGAGAATAACCTGGCGGATTTCAATGCAGAAAAAATAGCAACGGCGGATGTCGCCATAGAATTCACCGGGCCGCATACAGCACTGGATAATATCAAAAAATCCATTGGCTTTACTATCCCGTTGGTTTGCGGCTCCACCGGCTGGACGGAAAAAATGGATGAGGTGACCCAACTGGTAAAAGAAAAAAACGGAACCTTTTTATATGCCAGCAACTTCAGCATAGGCGTAAATATTTTCTTCGAGGTCAATAAAAGACTGGCAGCCCTGATGGCGCCACATAAAGAATATGAAGTGATCCTGGAAGAAGTGCATCATACCCAGAAAAAAGATGCACCGAGTGGTACAGCAATCACCCTGGCTGAACAGGTACTCAACGAGATCAAAAGAAAAAAACGCTGGGTAAATGAGCTGAGTGATAATCCCGAAGACCTGGAGATCATCAGCCAGCGGGAAGACCCGGCACCAGGTACCCACCATGTTAAATATTCTTCAGCAGTAGATGATATTGAGATCATTCATACAGCGCATAACCGCAAAGGTTTTGCAGCCGGTGCCGTGCTGGCCGCTGAATTTATAAAAGATAAAAAAGGTATCTTCCGTATGAAAGATGTTTTGGGATTATAAAGATCTTCATCAACCCTTCTCGCCGCCATGCTGAAAAATAGTTTATCCTGCCTTTTATTTTTTTTCGTTTGCTTTACGGCAACCGCACAGTCTTCCGCCACCGATAGCCTGCAAAAAATTATTACTAAAGAAAGGAAAGATAGCAATACGGTGAAGGCATTGCTCAAGCTAGCTGAAACGTATCGCTGGGAAAAGCCTGATTCAGGCATCTATTACGCAGAGCAGGCCATACAGCAAAACACCCGGCTTAATTTATCTCCCCGCTATACCGCCTTTGCCTGGAATTCCATCGGGTATGCCCAGTATATGAAAGGGGATTATCCCGGCGCCATCAAAGCTTTTGAATCCTACTATACCTTTTCTGAAAAGGCAAATGATCTTATCAATATGGGGTTTGCCCTGAATAATGAAGCTGGTGTTCATATTGAACTTGGGAACTATGTAAAAGCAATGGAGAAATACCAGCAGGCGCTGACAGTTCGGCAAAAAGCTAACGATAAGGGCGGCATTGCCATGAGCTATAACAATATTGGTTTTATCTATAAAGACATTGGTGATTATGAAAAAGCTATCCATAATTTTTTATTCGCCCTGCGGGAATACGAACAACTGGATGATAAAAAAGCAGTGGCTAAAACGCATAATTTTATTGGTATCGTTTATGCAAAAAAGAAGGAATACAGCAAAGCCATTTCCCATTTAGAGCAGGGAATTGCTATTCAAAAAGCAGTTGATGATAAAAACGAACTGGCGATCAGCTACCAGTCCATCGCTTCCATTTATAAAGAACAGGAAGATTACAACCGTTCTGTTTCTTTTCTGAATGATGCCATGAAAGTTTACGAAAGCAGCAATGATCTCCGGCAGATCGCATTGGTACAGGCCGACCTGGGAGAGATTTACCTGCAGAAAAAAAATTATGATTCTGCTGCCTGGTATTTCACCCGTTCTGTTGAGCTCAACAGCCAGATTGGCAATAAACGAAATATGGCTTCCTCCCGCATGGGGCTGGCACAGGCATCCATCCATCAAAAAAATTTTATACTGGCGAAACAATCCCTGGATAGTGCATATGCTGTTATTGAAACAACCAATAAGAAAGACGACCTGAAAAATTATTTCCTGGTTGCTGCTGATTATTACTCGGCCACCGGCAACCCGGCACTGGCATTTGAACTGCATAAAAAATATGCGGCTATTAAAGACACATTGCTCAATGAAGCCAATGTAAAAGCTATTGCCGACATGGAAGTGAAATATGAAACGGAGAAGAAAGAACAGGAAATCAAACTGCAGCAATCGGAGATATCCCGGAAGAATATTGTGATTGCGGCCGTCGCAGGACTGCTGGCCCTGGTAATATTATTAGGATTCTCCGCCTATCGCCGTTACCGGCTGCAACAGCAGGCCCGGTTACAAGCAGAGATCATGAGGCAGCAGGAACTGGCAACCAAGGCCGTTATCGAAGCAGAGGAAGAAGAAAGAAAGCGGATTGCCCGTGATCTGCATGATGGTGTCGGACAAATGATGAGTGCGGCCAAAATGAACCTATCGGCTTTTGAATCCGAAATAAAATTTGCTTCCACCGATCAGCAACTGTCTTTCGAAAAGATCATCAGTCTTGTTGATGAAAGTTGTAAAGAAGTCAGGAGTGTATCGCACAATATGATGCCAAATGCGCTATTAAAAAGCAGCCTCAGTTCTGCTGTGCAGGATTTTATTGATAAATTAGATAAGAAAACAATACAGGTACACCTGTATACAGAAGGCCTCGACCAGCGGTTGGATGCGAATGTGGAAACGGTTTTGTACCGGGTGATCCAGGAATGTGTGAATAATGTGATCAAACATTCGGGAGCCAATAGACTGGATATTGCTGTGATAAGGGATCCAGATGGCATTAGCGCCACTATTGAAGACAATGGCAAAGGGTTTGATACCAAGGACAAATCAAAATTCGACGGTATAGGCATGAAAAATATCAGTACCAGGGTGGAATACCTGAAAGGGACAGTTGATTTTGATTCCACACCCGGGAAAGGAACATTAGTAGCTGTCCATGTACCCCTGTAAATACAAATTTTTTCCGTGAAGACCTTCATCGACCATAGCAAAAAAATACTGTTCCTTGTCAGCCTTGCCCTCTCACTGCAAAGCAACATCAATGCCCAGGCCGATCCTGCTATACTCAAGGCCGAATTAACAGCAGAAAAAACTATTGCTGGTAAAATTGATATCCTTCTGAAACTATGTGATGTATACCGGGCTGCCGATTTTGATTCCTGCCTGTATTTTTCCCGTCAGGCTATTACACTGCTCAAAAAAGAACCCAACCAGGCCAAACTGGCCAAAGCAGAAATGTTTGTATTTAGCTATTATTATAATGGCGGCTTTCCTGATTCTGCATTGGCATTGGTTGAAAAAAATATCGCCTGGCTGGAAAAAGAACCTTCCCTGTTGTCTGACCTGGCACAATATTACTCCTTCTCGGGTTTGTGTTATATGAAGATGGACCGTAAGAAAGATGCACTCGAACGTTTTTACCTGGCACTGAAAAAAGCTGAAGCCTGTAAAGATTATATTGTACAACTGAAAGCAAGGGTCAACATAGGATGGGCAATGATGGAGTTAAACCAGTTTCCATCTGCCATTCAGAATTTCCACAGTGCCATTCAGCTGGTGGAGGAAAAAAAACTGACACAAGCTTATACTGCGGTCATCTATAACAACCTGGCTTCCTGCCATGGTTCACTCAATAATGTAGATTCTGCATATCATTTTGCACAAACAGCTATTAAGAAGGCCAAAGAAAATAATGATATTGTTGCCCAGGCCAATGGTTTATTCATTCTTGGTACAGCATTAGAAAAACAAGGGAAACTGGATGAAGCATTACGATCATTCTTAGAAGCACAACCAATTCGCCAAAAGATCGGTGATCCCTTCTTTATTGTATCTGACCTTGCCGAATTATCCAACCTGTATGCAAAAATGGGTAAAACAACCGAAGGCATTCAAAGCGGCGAAGAAGCATTACGCATAGCTGAAACCAATAAGATCAGCGCCAAGCTACCCATGATTTATACGGCACTCGCCACTAATTATGAAGCAGCGAAAGAATACAATAAAGCCATTGATGCCTATAAAAAGATCAATGCCCTGCAGGACAGCATGTATGCTGATGCCAACCCGAAAGCATTAGCAGAGATGCAAACCTTGTATGAAACAGAAAAAAAAGTAAGACTGATCGAACAAAAAGATAATAAAATACGATTCCAGAATTTCTTATTCATTGGAATTGCCGGGCTGGTATTGCTTAGCGGGCTGCTGCTCCATTCCCAGTATAAAAAATATCGTTTCAAAAAAGAAGCACAGCTACAGGCGCAATTATTGCAACAGCAGGAACAGGCGGCTAAAGCTGTGATAGAAGCAGAAGAAAATGAAAGACAGCGTATCGCCAAAGACCTGCATGATGGAGTGGGTCAAATGATGAGTGCCGCCAAAATGAATCTCTCGGCCTTTGAATCTGCCATACAATTCACAGATACTGCACAAAAAATATCGTTTTCAAAAGCCATTGAACTGGTAGATGAAAGTTGCAAAGAAGTCCGTACCGTTTCTCATACCATGATGCCGAATGTGCTGCTGAAGAACGGGCTTGCTGCAGCTATACAGGACTTTACTGATAAATTAGATAAGAATTCACTGCGGGTGCACTTGTACACAGAAGGACTTGAACATCGCCTGGATTCTAACATCGAAATTGTATTGTACCGGGTAATCCAGGAATCTGTGAATAATGTGATCAAACATGCCCGTGCAAGCACCCTTGACATTTCTGTGATCAAAGACAAAGACGGAATTGATGCCACAATTGAAGATAACGGCAAAGGATTTGACGCAACTGATAAAGAAAAATTTGAAGGCATCGGGCTGAAGAATATCATCACCCGGATCGAATACCTGAAAGGAACGGTAGATTTTGACTCCGCCCCGGGCCGGGGGACGGTAGTGGCATTGCATGTGCCGGTTTAATTTCTGCCAGCCATTGTTTAATTTTTTCTGCCAGCTTAAATTATAGTACTTTCATTCAGCACACATGAAGAACGAAAAAATTACCCTGGCCCTGGTTGACGATCACCAGATCGTGATAGACGGATTGATGTCATTGCTCAAAGGACATGATCGCTTTAAATTTGTTTTTGCCAGTACCGATCCTACCGAAGTTGTACAAAAGCTAACCCAAACCCCGGTTGATATTTTACTCACCGACATTATGATGCCCGGCCTGCCCGGCAATGAACTGGCCAAACTCGTGAAACAAAAATTCCCTGCCATTAAAATATTGGCTCTCTCTATGAGTGGCCAGGGCGACCTGGTGAATGAAATGATCAACGACTCCGATATTTCCGGTTATGTGCTTAAAAATATTGGCAAGCAGGAACTCCTGAAAGCTCTTGATAAGATTGCTGCAGGGGGCATCTACTTCAGCGAAGAAGTGATCGATGAACTGCAACGGAGCAGCCAGCGAAAAAAACAGAATGAAGATGCTCATCTCACTGACCGGGAAATTGAGATCATCCGGCTGATTGAAAAAGAGTATAACAATAAACAGATCGCCGAAGCTTTATTCATCAGCGAAAGAACAGTGGAAACACACCGAAAAAATATCTTCCGCAAAACCAGCACTAATTCTGTGATCGGGCTGGTAAAATATGCGTATGAGCATAAGCTGATATAAACCGGGAGAAAATGGATAAAAGTATCTTTACAGATAAGACAAAACCTCCCTCTGAAAAAGACCTTGCCGCTGCCCTTGGCAAAACACTGGTCCTGTGGAATGAGATAATTGCTTTTGTACAGGCCCAGTATCCCGCTGCTATCAATGAATGGGATTTCCCTGGCGAAAAATATGGATGGAACTTCCGGGTAAAGGATAAAAAAAGAGCCATCATTTACCTGCTGCCCAGGGCCAACTACTTTAAAGCAGCTTTTGTATTTGGGCAAAAAGCAGTGGATGCGGTATATAACAGTGCTATTTCAGAAGAAATAAAAAAAGAACTGGCTGCCGCCAAAGTATATGCCGAGGGCCGGGGTATCAGGCTCGATGTAAAAACAAAAAAAGCAACCGGAGACATCAAACGCCTGGCAGCAATCAAACTGTCGAATTAATTTCTATACAGCCGGAAAAGGCAGTTCACTAATCTCCTCCAGCCCATCCCTTCCCTTCTTATACCCATAACAATACTCGCCGTTGGTAATAACTAAATAAGGAACGGGAATACTGATATTATACCGCAGTAATTGTTGTAACACATTTTCATCCAGTTGCACTTTCATCTCTTTACACTCGATCATCATCCAGGGTTTATGGCTTGAATCATACACCAGGACATCAAACCTTTTTTTAAGTTCACCCAGTTGTAGCTCTTTTTCAACAGCTATTAATGTGCCCGGGTATTTTTTAACCTGCACCAGGTATTGGATAAAGTTCTGCCTCACCCATTCTTCCGGGGTCAGCAATATCCATTTTTTACGGATTGTATCCAGGATGTACTCTTTCCCGTTTTCTGTCTTTATACTAAAAGCCGGCTCAGGAAATTCAATCTTTATCATCGGTCCAAAAATAAAGTTTTAAATTAGCAGAATTTAATTTATCGAACTATGAAGAGCAAAGAAGAAATCGTACACAATTGGTTGCCCCGCTATACCGGAGAATCCTTAGAGAATTTTGGTAAATATATCCTGCTGACCAATTTCAGCAATTATGTTTACATGTTTGCCGAAGAGAATAAGGTAAAGGTAGTTGGCGAAGGAAAACCGATGCAATGTGCCACCGCCGGTGATATCACTATTATCAATTTCGGCATGGGCAGTCCTACTGCAGCTACTATTATGGACCTGCTGACCGCCATCGAACCGAAAGCCGTTCTTTTCCTCGGCAAATGTGGCGGGCTGAAAAAAAGAAATAAACTGGGTGACCTGATCCTGCCCATCGCCGCCATCAGGGGGGAAGGTACCTCCAATGACTATTTTCC
>JAEUVP010000027.1 GCA_016786805.1 Chitinophagaceae bacterium
ATGATCGGGAACAGCAAACTGAATACGATAGCCGTTGGCTGGTTGAAGATCGCTTTAAAACTGGCCCTTGTAATCGCCCAAAGGGCTTTCGACTGGCTGTAAGGTTTTGACATGAAAATTAATTGTGGTGCGCAAATGTAAGCCTACCCGCTGAACTGTGTTCCCAAAATCAGTAATCTCCGTGCTTAACGGACAAAGAATTCAAAGGGCAACCTTGCCTGCACGGAGCCTGTCATCTGTTTTATTTTTTTCAGTTGTTCATATAATTTAAAATTCTCTTCCCCGATCTCTTCTTTCATTTTTTGTGCATAGTTCAGCGGGTTACTTGTTTTACCCATGATCTGGTCAAAGAAATTTTCCGGTTCAGGAAATTCTGCCACAAAATAATCTGTAAGTTTTGCTTTGGCAGCCGCCGCTTTCACTGCATCTTCCAACCCGCCAAACCGGTCGATCAAACCAATTTCTTTTGCTTTGATGCCGGTCCATACTCTTCCCTGTGCAATGCTGTCGATATAGGCCGTGTCTTTATTTCTTCCTTCGGCCACTCTTTTCTTGAACAGGGCGTAGATACTTTCAATTTCTGCCTGCACCAGTTTCTTTTCCTGTTCATTCATGGGTTTGCTGATGGTCATGGCATCTGCATAAGGTCCTGTTTTTACTCCGTCAAAGGTGATACCCAGTTTATTTTTAAAGAAACCCTGCATATTGGGAATAATGCCGAACACACCGATAGAACCGGTGATCGTACAAGGCTGTGCAAAAATGCTGTCAGCCGCTGTAGCAATATAATAACCGCCCGAAGCCGCCACATCACCAAAACTTACGATAACCGGTTTTTCCTTTTTGGCCAGCTCCAGTTCCCGCCAGATATTTTCGCTGGCCATAGCACTGCCGCCGCCGGAATTGATACGAAAGACAATTGCTTTCACCGATTGGTCCAGCCGGGCTTTGCGCAATAAAGAACGATACCCTTCTCCCCCGATCATATCCTTGCCGCCCTTGCCATCCACGATATCTCCTTCCGCATAGATCAATGCAATTTTTTCTGCACCCGTTTTAATATAGTTAGCGGTGCTCATGTATTTATTGACAGATATAAAAGCGATCCGTTCATATTTATCGATCTTCAGCCTGCTCTTAATTTCATCTTTTACCTCATCGTCATACTTAGCACCATCGATCAATTTGTTATCCACTGCATCTTGCACGGTTTGTATAGCCGCTGTATTCGCCAGTTGCCGCAATACTGCTGTATCTGATTTTCTTGCCGCTGCGGTATTGATCAATAACTCATCATACAAATCATTCAGCCAAACTGTTGTTTGCAGTTTATTGGCTTCCGTCATCCTGTCGGAACGGAGCGGCTCGGTAGCACTTTTGAATTTACCCGCATAGAATATTTGGGGTTCGATCTCCAGTTTATCCAATGTCCCTTTCAAAAAAGCATAATCCACACTATACCCCACCCATTCCAGCATACCCTGCGGGCTGATATAAATTTTATCCGCCACATTGGCGATGGAATAGGTCCGTTGCGTCATCACATCACCATGAGCCATGATGAACTTACCGCTGCTTTTAAAATCAAGTAAGGCTTTTCTTATTTCCTCGCTGGCTGCAAAACCATTCGGACTTGCATGTGCCTGCAGGTAAATCCCTTCAATGTGTTTATCAGTTTTGGCATATTGCACTAACCGTACAAGATCATACAAACCGGGAATGGTTTTTTCCTCATCACCACTTACAATTGAAAAAGGATCCTCCTGCACCTGTTCTTTAAAATGCTGCCCCAGGTCAATCACCAGTACTGATTGTGGCTCCACTTTAGACACCTGTTTGGTGGCCAACCCCCCGATAATGCCGGCCAGCACAAAAAAGACCAGCAATGAAAAAAGTACCAATGCCAGGAAGGCGGCAAAAAATGTTTTAAAGAAACTGCGCATACAAGTAATCCGTTGATGAATGCCAAAAATAAAGATATTTGACCCTTTAGCAGTTGATCAATCATGAACAGGGCATATTTACTTACAGGCGGCAATATGGGCGACCGGGAGGAAAACCTGGCAACGGCAAGAGTCTTGCTGAATAAGGATTGCGGTACTATTGTACAAGCTTCTTCGTTGTACGAAACGGCGGCCTGGGGTAAGA
>JAEUVP010000033.1 GCA_016786805.1 Chitinophagaceae bacterium
AACAACTAACCCCTTTCTGCTTCCCGATCAAAGTGGATAGTATGCGGGAAGATCTTTCGTCGGAAAAACTAGAAGACAGGGTTCGAAAAATGCAGGCACAGCTAGAAAAATAAAGGCAGACTTAAAAGCCTGCCTTTTACAATTTATTGAACTCTCTGTACTATTTGAATGCATACTGCTTGCCGTCAGCTGCATTCATTTTTGTGATGAATTCTTTGAAAGCTGCATATTCAGATGGATCCATCTGGTCTTTCAGGTATTTCACTTCCCTGGTAGCAACGATCCTGTCGGGTTTCACCTGGAAAGTAAGGCTGTAGCTCATAGCCGGGCAGCTAAAAGTAACATTAGCGGGAACTTCCGCCAGTTTCTTACCAGCAGGTAAAACAATTGTCATCACTTCTTTATCATACGGGGTGGAAGAGAATTTCCAGAAACTGAAAGGAAAAGTTCTTTTCTCTGCTGAAATAAAATCAAGTGAGTTATAACTATCCGACCAGGGTAATTTAAATACCTGCATACCCACCAGTTCGCTACTGAAATTCTCGACTACAAAAGAATTCTGGAAAACAAGTGTATCGGAAAGATCATTCAAGTTAGTAATTTTGAGATCCTTTAATGTGACTTTCTTGTTGAACTCACTGGCCAGGGATTCCGAAAGATCCTTCCTGTTATCTTCATCGCCTTTATCCTTATATCCTTCACGGATCGTTGAAGCTTCGGAGCCGGAGCGTCTTGATCTTCTCTCCATCGTTACATTACTACCACTAAATGCTACAGTAGTTGTACGGTCAATTGTATTAAGAGGCCTGGAAGGCGTGGTCAGTTTCACCAGTGAGGCGGTAGTAGCTGTTTCACTCTCCTTAGGGATAAACAGCCCGTTTGCATTCAGCAGTTCTGTCCCCATTGATCCAAATGGCAGGTACTTATTAGTAAGTTCAATTAGATAACTTTTATTATCCGCCTTCAGTTGCGCAATACAATGATTAAACCCAATTGTTGGCAGGTCAAGGTTCTTATCGCCATTGTCTCTTGTATCAACCAATACAAGGTTTGCATTGAGCCCGGCCTCCTGGCACATAGCCACAAACATGGTAGAGAGATCTTTGCAATCACCAAGTTTGGTACGCAGTGTCCTCGATGCTTTTTGTGGCGTTAATGCACTATGCAGGAAAGGCACATCGCTATAACTGAAATTTTCTTCGATATAATTGTAGATAAGTCTTGCCTTTTGCAGATCTGTAAGATTCTGTTTACCAGCTAACAACTCCTTTACTTTTTCTTTTACTTCAAAATCAGCCTTGGTCTTAACGCTGCTGAGATCCCGGTACCAGTTAGCTACATAGTTCCAGTCGGGGATGCTGGAAACAACGATCCTTTCACTGATATCCGTATAAGCCGGCATGTACGATTCCGGTTTGATGGTAGCCAGGTCTTTTCTTTCCCATACATACATCTTATAATCATCAATATCGGTAATCTTCGGTTGCAGGTCCGAATTATACATTCGGTAACTAAACTTCCTGTCTTTAGGAACGATCAGGCTGTAGCGGCATTCTTTGGAGGGCAAGCCACCGTTAAAAGTATATTCTTCCCAGAAATGTTCTGCCAGTTTACCGGAATAAACAATTTCCTTACGGTAGAGAATATGTAATATATCACCTACTTCGAGAGAAGAAAAAACGATCTCGTTATCATTGCTTTCAGATTGCACTTTAGTGCCATCTTTTTTAAACAGTTCAGCTTTTTCAACGATCAGCTTCTCCGTGTAATAATTATAAGGCAATGATATTTCCTTCCACCGGTCAATTCCGGCATTATTCAGCACTTTGATCAGCAGTTCATATTTCTCTTCAGAAGCACCGTTCTCGGGATAAACTACCTGCTGCATATCTTCCAGCAAGTAAACACTATTGTCGTTCGGGTAATCTGAGGCCTGGGGAGTTGTTTTGATTATTTTCTCAATATCGTTTTTGGCAAAAGATTCAAACAAATCCTTTTTGCCTTGCAGTTCTCTTATTTTTTTTCGGGCATCAAAATTTCCGGGTGTATAGCGGATCGCATCCTGCATATGTCCCATGGCCACTGTTTTCTTTCCCTGTGCTTCTACTATCCTTCCCTTCTTATAATGATACCGGCCAATATAAGGAGCTCTTTCAATGGCTTTGTCAATCCACTCCAGTGCACTGTTATAATCCTGCATATCAAAATACTGGTCAGAGATCGTTACATATTTATTCGTGGCGTAAGGGAAATACTCCATGTATTTCCGGTACATCTTGAAAGCCTCTTCCTTTTTCCCGTTCTCCAGGTAACTGCTGGTCAGCAGGTCGTAAATATCCTCATCAAAATAATCATCGAGGTATGATTTCAGGATAGCAGAAGATTTTTTTGCATCCTTAGTCGCATTATAGGTGATCAGGTATTGCAAACGGGTAAATCCTGCATCAGAGGGGTAATCTTTAAATGCCTTCTCCAGTAATTTCAGCATTTCTTCATACTCTTTTTTCTCCGCATGTATCCTGATCCGTCCGTTTACAATTGCCTTGCTATTTCCATATAATGATTCTCTCTTAGCCAGGAGCTGCCAGGCTTCTTTGTAGTCTTCCTTGTTCATGGCGTCGTCAAAACGGAGGATAAGACCATATAAACTTTCTGGATCATTGGTCTTAATTGATTCAAATTCCCGGGTAAGGTCAGTGTTATTATTATCACGGCTGTATGATTCTGTTATCTTTTCAGCTACCAGGGTACTTATGGGGTATTTATCTTTTAGTTTTTGCGCAATTTTCCGGGCCTCGTATTTTTTGTCGTTCTGGTTATAAATACTGATCAGCATCATCAGGTCGGTGAAGCTATCCGGATTTTTAGCCAGGCGTTGTTCAAAATACTCTTCAGCAAAAAAAGGAAGTTTCTTCACTTCATATCCCGCTTCTTTGGGATAAGAAATATGATCTGCCTGTGAAGAAAGGTCAGTTATTAACTGGTCATTCATGTCTGTAAACCGGATCATGAAATTATTATTGCTGATCTCTGCAGAGCCCATCTGCACCAGGATACGGTTATTACCAGCCTTCAGGTTGACCACATAATTATATACATCCATATTGGTATTACGTTCTTCACTTTCAGAAGCCACAAGGAAATCGTTGATCCATATTTTAAACGATCCTGATACACCTACTTTCATGACTAGTTGACGGGCCGCAGGGTTGTTTACAAAACTCTGTGCATAGATCAATGCATTACTGATATCATAATGATATTCGAAGTCATACCAGTGCCCCAGGTTATGACCCATCGGGAACCATTTTACATCAGCTCCCTTGTTGTTT
>JAEUVP010000064.1 GCA_016786805.1 Chitinophagaceae bacterium
CTGGTTCAAACGACCTGCCGGAGAAAAATCAAGATGCGGGCTGATCTCGCCTTCATCCCAGATACCGACATTGATGCCATCACCTTTCAGGTTCCGGATGCCATCATTCAAAATATTGACACGGTGTAAGGTTCTGCCTAATGTATTTTCTACCTGGTTGGGCGGATCAACAAATTCAACCCACTGCACAAAAGGAAGATCCACTAATTGCTGAACAGATAACTGACCAATGCGGACCGTGAATGACCGGAACATAGGCATGTCTTCCAGTATCGTGGCATTCACTGCACTCAATGAACTGCTGATGGAAGCAGTAGCTAATTTTTCATAAGTGATCACGGTTACATCCACGTAGCCGGGTTGTTTGACGGCATAAGCAGGGAAAGCTCCGTTCAGTAATGCAGGAACGGTTTTTTGTTCTTTGGTTAACTGGAATACACTGCGAAAACCAAATGCTTTGAAAGCATCCAGGTTGATACCGGCAGGAACAGTTGCTGTATAAGCATTATTCGGTATATAATCGATCAGTTGAATACCGGCTGCATTCAACCGGCTTTTCATAGCTGCATCAGGAAGCGTATTGAATTGCAGCATTACATAATAAGTGTTCCCGTACAAACTTTTTTGAAATACCGGCGATGCTTTGGTCAGGCTGCTGGTATTTTCTTCCGGTAAAAATTTACCTGCATTCAGCAGGATATTATAATCTTTCTGGGCGACCAGCAGGCCCGGCGTAATAATGAACAGCACGACCTGGATAAGGCGGGTAAAAAATTTTCTCATGAAGTATAGTTTTGATATGAGCAGTAAGCAATAACAGGCAGGTAAAATAATCAAAAATGCTGTTTTGCCGAAGTTTCGTTTACACAAAAAATCCCCTGTAATAAACCCATGGATCATTACAGGGGAATACTATTGTAAGCCAGTTATTTGAGCGATCAGTTGCCCGTATTTATTTCCTGGATGACACTTTCATTACCGGTCCGGTCAACGGCAGTAACAGCGATCATATTCAATTTTATATTCTTATCAGTAATCGTCTTTTTTAAACTAGTGGAATGATTCAATTTACCCAGGATCATATAATTCCAGTTGTTGCCGTATTTATAATAGACCACCCATTGAAATACATCTTTATCATCGGGGTGTGTCCAGCTGATCGTAATAGTATCATCTTGTGAGCCCATGGTTACAACCGGTGCAGCAGGTGCGGTATCATCCAGCCATTTGCTGGCAGGTACAAGAGCCTGTTTTTTATAATGACCTTCTATTAGTGCTTTGGCCATCGGCGGGTTTTTGGTAACAGAGGAAATACTCCAGTGAACAATCCCTTTACTGGCAGGCAACATACCCCGGCTGATCATGATTTGGCTCATGATCTCATTTACATTTTTTGCACTGGTATCACGGCCCACACTGATGCCCGGCCATAAATGACGTTGCATTGTATTCTCACTTTGCCACCATCCCAGTAATACGGGAAAACTTTGCGTGGCCCTGTTGATCGGCCAGTAGAGTTGTGGGGTAAAATAATCGATCCAACCTTTATTCAACCACAATTTTGCATCGGCATATAATTGATCATACTGGTCAAACCCTTCCACGGATTCAGGATAACCGGGCCGCCAAATACCGAAAGGGCTCAGCCCGAATTTTACATAAGGTTTTTCTTTTTTGATTTCTTTATACAAACGTTCAATAAAAACATTCACAGCATTGCGGCGCCAGTCGCCTCTTGATAATTTGCCACCGCTTTGCTGGTAGGCTTTCCAGCTTATGGAATCCGGGAAATCAGCTCCGCCGTTATAAGAAGGATAGGGATAGAAATAATCATCGAAATGAACCCCGTCAATATCATATCGTTTTACCAGGTCCATCACCACGGCTGTTGAATGATCCTGTGTGCCCTGCTGTGCAGGATCGAGCCACCAGTAACCTTCTTTCAGGAACAAAGCCAGCTCGGGTCTTTTCTTTACAATAGATTGTTCACTGATCTCTTTGCCATCTTTATGATGTGCCCGGTAAGGGTTTAACCAAACATGCAATTCAATACCCCGCAGGTGGGCTTGTTCCACCCAAAATTCCAACGGGTCATAATAAGGATTGGGTGCTTTACCCTGTTGCCCGGTTAAATAATACGACCAGGGTTCCAGCTCACTTTTATACAAGGCATCTGCCTGCGGTCTTACCTGGAAAATGGCTGCATTGAAATGATGTTGCTGTAAAAAATCCAGCAGCTCAATCGCTTCTTTTTTCTGCTCTTCCACCGGCAACCCCGGTTTGCTCGGCCAGTTGATATTCGCTACCGTAGCGATCCACGCCGCCCGGAATTCCCGCATGGCTTTGGGGCTGTTGGTAGTTGCTGTTGTAGGGCTGATTTTTTTTCCGGGTGAACAAGCCTGTGTAAGACAAACTAAAACACAAACAGTAAGCAAAGAGAGTTTCATAATGACAATTTAAAAGTAACAGAAGCAGGAGAAGGAATGGTACGCTAAAATATGCACATCAAGTGTTTCCGCAATCGTTTTCAGCAAGTATGTTTTATGTGCTGATAAAGTAATGTGCAGCTCTTTATGTATTTTTCTAATGCGATTGAGATTTTTCATTTGCTGGTTTTTGCAACCAGCCCTAACGACTAACTGCCATGTTAAGAAAGATTCTATCTCCTGCACTGTTCCTTCTCTTATCCGCTTTCGTTATTGCTTCCTGTAATTCACCGGAAACCAAATCAACAACAACTGCCGGCAGCGATACGGCTGACCGCAAATGGTGGAAAGAAGCCGTGGTGTACCAGGTTTATCCCCGCAGTTTTAAAGATAGTGATGGTGATGGTATTGGTGACCTGAAGGGGATCATCTCCAAACTGGATTATATCAAGAGCCTGGGTGTGGATGCT
>JAEUVP010000130.1 GCA_016786805.1 Chitinophagaceae bacterium
TGTGCGTGGTAAGCCTCCCTTTCAGGGGAGGTTTGGAGGGGCTTAATATGCTATTAAAACGAAAAGAATTTATCCAGGTTGGTTCCTTAGCTACAGCATCACTGATGCTGCCCAAATTCCTGAAGGCATTTGAAGGCCGTAATATGGTGCCCTTGGGTAATAAGGTAGTGGTGATATTGCAACTAAGCGGGGGAAATGACGGTTTGAACACCGTGATACCGGTGAGGAATGACCTGTATTATAAAGCAAGACCTAAGCTGGGTATAGCAAAGACCAAAGCTTTGTCATTAACTGATGAAGTGGGTTTGCATCCTGCATTAACTGGTTTCAAAGACTTGTTTGATGATGGTAGCTTAGCCATTATGAACAGTGTGGGGTATCCTAATCCTGATCGTTCCCATTTCAGGAGTATGGATATCTGGCATACGGCGAGCCAGAGTAACGAATACTGGACCAATGGCTGGGTGGGCCGCTACCTCGATGCGCAATGCAAGGGTTGTGATAAACCAACACAGGCCATTGAGATTGATGATGTGCTGAGTCTTGCACTGAAAGGAGAAGATATAAAAGGGATTGCGGTGAAAGACCCAAGACGTTTGTATGGCACAGCGAATGAAAAATTCTTCCGTGATATCATGAAGAACCATAAGGATGAAGCGGGAGAGCAGCCGGTTGATTATTTATACAAAACCATGGCAGAGACTTTGTCCAGTGCCGATTATATTTTTCAGCAAAGCAAATTGCACCCGAGCAATGCCGACTATCCGAAAACGGACCTGGGTAACAGTTTAAAAACGATCGCATCCCTGATCTATTCCGAGATCAACACCAAAGTGTATTATGTTTCGCTGGGCAGTTTTGATACGCATATCAACCAGGATGCTCAGCAGCAACGTTTGTTTACTGAAATGAATGAGGCGGTAAAGGCGTTTGTAAAAGACCTGAAACAGCAAAACCGTTTTGAAGATGTGATGTTGTTTACCTTCTCTGAATTTGGAAGAAGGGTGGAGCAGAATGCCAGTGCCGGTACCGATCATGGTACGGCTAATAATATGTTCCTGGTGAGTGGTGGCCTGAAACAAAAAGGCATCCTGAATCCATTACCCGATCTCAGCGACCTGAATGAAGGAGACCTGAAATACAAAGTAGATTTTAAGAATGTATATGCTACCGTGCTGAAGAAATGGCTGCAGGCAGATGACAAAAGTATCCTGGCCAAACAGTACGAATACATGAATTTCATATAACCGTTTTTGAATCCGTACACTGAAAGAAAATGCCCACTCATATGAGTGGGCATTTTGATATCCAATAATTTTTAAGTTATACTTTCTTTTTGCCGGTGGCGATTCGGTATAGTACGAATCCCATCACTGCAAAGAAGGCAACTCCCAGCCATTTATAACCTTCGCCACCAAATGAGCTGGCAATTCCGTGTTCTGCATTGACTTTTCCCAATTGTGTATTGACGCTGTCAATGGATGAAAGAATGGCAACCAGAACTCCAGCTAAAGCACCTCCTGCCACCAGGCCGGTAGCAAACAGGTTTCCTTTTCCGAGATCTTCCTCCTCCGGAGCAACTTGTATGTTTTGTTTTTTCTGCCTCCATTCAACAACACCTCTTATTGCACCACCAATGAAGATGGGTAAGGTTGTAGATAGCGGCAGGTAGATACCAATAGCAAAACTTAATGCTTTGATGCCGCACAACTCCATCACAACGGCAATGAATACACCTACTAATACAAACTGCCAGTCGAGATTAAAAGAAAGAATTCCTTTAATCAATGTTGCCATCAGTGTTCCCTGTGGTGCCGGGTATTTATCGGTACCGATAGCATGCTGTATACCCTGTGCGGCCATTTCAGCAGTAGGTTGATCAAGAATTTTTATCGTAGCTCCAATAGCTAATGAAGAAACGATAGCACCCACAAATAAAGCGATCTGTTGGTATTTTGGAGTGGCACCAACAAGATACCCTGTTTTCAGGTCTTGTGAAGTTGCACCTGCATTCGCTGCAGCGATACAGATCATGCCACCAACCACTAATGCCATCGGTTCATAAACATGGCCGGTCCACTGAACAGCAATAAATATCAGGCATGTTCCCATCAGCGTGGCAATCGTCATCCCGGAAATTGGATTATTAGAGGAACCGATCAAACCAACGATGCGTGATGATACTGTTACAAAGAAAGCACCGAAAATGATAACCAATAACCCGAGTAATAATTTACTTCCTATGTTGCTGCCGGGTATTAATGTATTTGGAAGTAATGCGATCACTAATAACAGTATCAGGCTTCCTATTCCTACCACTTTAATAGAAAGATCTCTTTCTGTACGGGGTACAACTGTGTTTGTATCAACCCCGCTTCCTTTTTTTAATGAACCGATACTTCCCCTGAAGGAAGAAATGATCGTTGGGATTGTTTTGATTAATGTGATAAAGCCCCCTGCTGCCACAGCACCGGCACCTATCTGGCGGATATAAGCCCTGTAAATGGCAGTTGACCAGTCAGCAAATCCCTGTGTTGCAGGATCCCATCCACCGGGACCGCCGGAGGTATTAATATCTTTGAGGTAACCGAGTTTAGCCAATTGTGCAGCGATGATGGCGCCGTTATCATTTAATAAACTGGCCAGTAAGGGTGTAAAAACAAACCAGCTTAATACTCCACCCGCTACCAGGACACCAGCGATCTTTGGTCCGATGATATAACCAACACCCATATATTCGGGAGTGATCTCTCCGCTGACCTTAGCCGATGGAAAAAAACGTTCTGTTTGTTTGGTCATAAAAGCAGGAGCTTCTGCTATCACATGAAAGATCTTTTGTAAGATGGCATAGGCAAATGCAAACCCTAAACCCATAAAGGCTGTTTTGGCAAAATCACCTCCTTTTTCTCCAGCCTTCAGAACGGAGGCGCATGCTGTTCCCTCGGGATAAGGTAATGTTTTATGTTCCTGTACGATCAATGAACGGCGCAGCGGTATCATCATCAAGGTTCCCAATACGCCACCGAAGATGGCTAATATGAGTATGGTGAAATAATTAAAGAAGTTAGCACTCCCCGATTCACTTAAAAATAAAAAACCCGGTAAGGTAAATACAACCCCGGCGGCTATACTTTCACCAGCAGAACCGGTTGTTTGTATAATATTATTCTCAAGGATCGTGGTCTTCAGGAATTTCCTGCCGAGTGTGATAGCCAGTACAGCAATAGGAATTGAAGCAGAAACAGTCAATCCTGCTTTTAGCGCTAAATAAACTGTGGAAGCGCCGAATATAATACCAAAGGCGGCGCCTGTTAGAATGGACTTGACGGTGAACTCTGCCATTTGCGTTTCAGGTGACACAAACGGCTTGAAATTATTCTGATCTGCCATACAAATTATTTTAGTAAAGGGAAGATATGAAAAAAGCTATTAGCGGTTGGCCAATAGCTTTTTTTATAGTGTAATAAGGAAAAATTATTTTACGCCTTTCTCTTTCATGATCCGGTTGAGCCATTTCAGCATGGCAAATATGATGAAAGTGGCAAATAATAATAATGCAAAGTTGACCCAAAAGAAATTTGCCTTATGCTCATAGCCATCCCAAAGTGTAGCCAATAACCCCGATAATTTATTTCCAATAGAAGTTGCCAGGAACCAGCCTCCCATCATCAGGGAAGTGAGCCGTACAGGACTAAGTTTGCTAACCAATGAAAGCCCCATTGGGCTCAATAAAAGTTCTCCAACAGTGATCACCCCATAGGTGCCAAGTAGCCACCAAACACTGGCTTTTTCGGCACCATTATTTGATACATAAACAGCTCCGACCATGACTAATACAGACAAAGCAGAGATCAGTAAGCCAAATGCAATTTTTGTTGCCGTTGACGGTTCTTTGTTTCGTTTTCTTAAAAAAGCAAAGAAGGCCACTATCAGTGGCGTTAATAGAATAACCCATCCAGGGTTGATTGACTGGCTGATGGGTGTTTCCCATAAAGTAGCCACGCCTCCATCAATAGGCAGATTTTCTGGTTTTACATTTTTAAAATAAACGGGATAATTATACTCTTTAATTACTTTGCCGTCTTTTTTTTGCAGCCTGAATAATTCATCATATAGCTCAACAGAATCTTTTGTATAAGTTGTATCCTTTGCCTGTTTCAAAGATTTAAAAATATCGGCAGTTGTTCCATGCACCTGCCTGTCGGTGTAGTTATCTGCCCATATCGTGAGGGCTGTTCCATTTTGTTTAAATACAGCCCAGAATAATATTACAGCTGCAAATATGGCAAGCAGGGCTGCTATTGGCCTCTTTTCAGAACGTTCTGCTCTTAAATAAAGCGAGGCATAAAAATAAATAACAGGGATACAGGCAAAAATGAATGCATCTGTACTGTCAGATCCGAAAATATTTTTTGGAATGAGCCACCCAAAAACCCCGGCAATAATGGCCGGAATAAAGATGGTAATCACAATCCTGGAGAAGGGCATATCTTCTTTATTCATAGGCTTACGCACATCACCTGATATGTAATGCTTGGTGCCCAGTATAAAAATCAACACCCCCAGAAACATGCCTATACCTGCAGCTACAAACGCATATTTCCACCCCCAAACAATAATAATCGCAGCGCTAAAAAAATTGCAAATAAATGCTCCCACATTGATACCCATATAAAAGATGTTATATCCTTCATCTTTTCTTTCTGTGTATTCGGGCACTGAGTATAAGTTGCCGAGTAATGTAGATATATTGGGTTTAAAAAATCCGTTACCAAAAATTACTAAAGCCATACTTAAATACAACATAGGCAAACTGTGTACTGCCATGAGGCAATAACCTGCTCCCATCATCAGGCCTCCGGCAATAATAGATTTACGATAGCCAAAGTATCGGTCTGCCAGCAACCCTCCAATAAAAGGGGTTAGAAAAACCAGTGCGATAAATGTACCGTAGAGATCAGAAGCTTCGGTGTTTGTCATGGCAAAACCCTGTTCTACATTTTTCAGGTATAACAGAAAGATCCCGATCATCAAATAATACCCGAACCGTTCCCACATTTCAGAGAAAAATAAAAAGGGCAGTGCTTTTGGATGCTTCTTCCACATGGCTAAATGATTTTAATAAGGAAAGATAGGAAAACTGGCGCTAGAGAAAAGAAAAGGCGTCCGCCAATGGACGGACGCCTTTTCATAAGTGCTGAAAAATTTATGCGGAACCTGTTTTGTCTTTTACGATTTTATCCAGTGATTTAACTTTTGTAAAAATTAGGATCCCACCAAGTATAGCAGCAATTGCAATAATGCCAAAAAAGATCCTCTTATCCGGCATTTTATCCCAGGAACTGGCCATGACACCCGCTACTTTTCCACCAAGTGAGGTAGAAAGAAACCAGCCTCCCATCATCAAAGCTGTTAACCGTTGCGGTGCCAGTTTGGATACAAAAGATAATCCGATGGGGCTTAAACATATCTCACTAACTGTAAATACTCCATAAGTAAGAAATAACCACATGGGACTGGTCTTATGTGTATAAATACTGGGTACAGACATTACTGCAAACACCATTACTAATGCGCTCAAACCTGCAATTATTAGAGCCCAGGCGAATTTACTGGCGGTACTAACTGGTTTTCCACGCCGTGCCCTCCAGGCGAAAAATAAAATAAGAAGCGGAGTAAAGGCAACTATAAAAAATGGGTTAATAGATTGAAACAGTTCTGTATTACCGACTTTAGCTACACCGTTTGCAGGCCATTTATCTTTTGGCATATTTGCAAAATAGGGGTCAGGAGCCATTGTTTTAATTGCATGGCCAGAATCATCCGTGACTACCCGCATGTAATTATCTAGGCTATCAACTTTCTGGAGTTTGGTTTCAAGATTTTGTAAAGCGTAAACCGCATCTGACGGACCTTCCATAAATTGAGGAATTGCACGGTCTGTATGAGACTCTGCCCAGATAGTTAATCCTGTCGAATTCTGATTATAAATTGTCCAGAAAATAATTGAAACTGTAAATACAAATAATAACGCACCAATGCCCTTTTTGTCTTCACCCTTCTCTTTTCTCCAAAGATTAACATAGAAAACAATAACAGGTACACATGCAAAGATGAAAGCATCCGCAGAGTCGCTACCGAAAACATTGCCGGGTAATAACCAGCCAAGAGCTGCAAATACAATCATTGGCACAAAAACAGATCCCAAAATTTTTGATGTTGGCATATCACCCGGTTGCATAGGCCTTTTTACATCATATTGTTTTACATGTTTTAAATTGATAGCGAGAGCAATCAAGCCGATTATTAAGCCAATACCTGCAGCAGAGAAGGCCGCCTGCCATCCTGTAATACCTTCGAACTTATTGCGCAAAATAGCCGCTATAAAATTGCAGAAAAAGGCACCAACATTAATCCCCATATAAAAGATATTGTACGCATTATCTTTTAAGGGTTTTAAATCTTCCCTGTTGTACATATTCCCAAGCAGGGTGGAAATATTAGGTTTGAAAAATCCATTACCTACAATAATAAGACCCATAGCAATGTAAGCAGTATATTCACCCGGCAGAGCTATAGTAAGATAGCCAGCGGCCATTAAAGAACCGCCAATAAAAATTGATTTTAAATAGCCAAGATACCTGTCGGCTAACAAGCCCCCGATAAATGGAGTGAGATAAACAAGCGCAATAAAAGTACCTACAACATCTGCACCCATTGCTTTCGGCAACCCTTTGCCAGTGCTGTTTGTGAGAAAAAGGAAAAGAATTCCTACCATCAGGTAATACCCAAACCGTTCCCACATTTCAGTAAAAAAAAGCACCATTAATCCTTTAGGGTGCTTGCCGAGTTTTGCAGGTTGATTCATACAGAGTTTTTTAGTTTATAATCAGGGACTTGAATCGTTACTAACGGCCAAAATACAGAAAAATGACCACTCGATAATTTTCCCGGCCATCTTTTAAATATCGTACCGATATTCGCAGTGCTTTTTAACATCCGGCTATAAAACCAATTATGCGAATCCTTCTACTCGGCTCTGGTGGCAGGGAACATGCCCTTGCCTGGAAATTGAACCAAAGTGTGTGGGCCAATCCCCTCTATATTGCTCCTGGTAATCCCGGCACCGCTCAATGCGGTGTCAACGTGGCGCTTGATATCAATGATTTTGATGCCGTGGCTGCTTTCTGTATCAAAGAGAAGATCGAAATGGTTTTTGTGGGACCGGAAGAACCCCTGGTGAATGGCATCTATGATTATTTCAAAGGGCATGAGCAGTTAAAAGATATTTACTTTATTGGCCCTTCTAAAGAAGGCGCCAAACTGGAGGGTAG
>JAEUVP010000259.1 GCA_016786805.1 Chitinophagaceae bacterium
AGATGAGAACCTCGTGTACCGGATGGGGTTGGCGGTAGGGGAACAATGCAAACGGATCGGTGTGCATGTGAACTATGCGCCGGTGGTGGATATCAATAATAATCCTAATAATCCTGTAATTGGTTACCGTTCATTTGGTGAGAACAGGGATAAAGTATCTGCTTTTGGCATTGCGTATATGAAAGGTATGCAGGATGCCGGTATCATGGCCTGCGCTAAACACTTCCCTGGTCATGGTGATGTGGATGTGGATTCACATTATGATTTGCCGGTGATCAATAAGAGCAGGGCGCAGCTGGACTCTATGGAGCTTGTCCCTTTCCGGGCCATTTTTGATGCAGGAGTAGGCAGTGTGATGATCGCCCATTTATACATTCCTGCTATTGATAATACTGCAAATAAAGCAACATCGATTTCAAAAAATAATGTGACCGACCTGTTGAGAAAAGACATGGGTTATGAAGGGTTGACCTTTACCGATGCATTGGAGATGAAAGGTGTCGCTAAGTTTTTTCCCGGCGGAACAATAGCAGTGGAAGCACTGATTGCCGGAAATGATATGTTATGCCTACCCTCCAGTGTAGAAGAAGCGATAACAGCAATTAAGAAAGCCATCGCTGAAAACAGGCTGACCTGGGAGGATATCAATGCGAAAGTGAAAAAAGTATTGTTATCAAAGTATAAACTTGGCATGAACCAGTCGCAGGTGGTTAGTCTTACTAACTTAACCGAAGACCTGAATGCCAAAACAGATGCGATAAGGAGTGAAGTGGCACAAAAATCAATCACCATTCTTTCTACTGCCGCTACTAAAGCTTCCCGCACTGATTATGCCAGCCTTCCTTTGGTAAAAGGTAAAAAGATCGCTTATGTGGGCATTGGCTCCAGGGAGCTGAACAGTTTTGGCAAAAGAATGAGAGATGAACTGGGAGCGGATGTTTTTCTTTTCTCGTATAAAGACAGTGCCGATAAAGCGGCAGAAATTCTGAAAGCGGTCCCTAAAGACGGGAAATATGATGCAATTGTAGTCGGCATTCATGATTATAATAACCGCCCGGCTAATAACTATACTATCAGCCCGGCTGCAATCAATTTATACAAGCAGTTGAATTTTATTAAAACAGTGACTATTGTTTTTGGGAATGTATTAGCGACGCAAAATTTCTGCGACGCTTATACATTAGTAGCCGCTTACCAGGATGATAACATTTCACAGGAAGCAGCAGCTGATGTGGTAACCGGGAAAACAAAAGCAGTTGGTACCTTACCTGTCCGGGTTTGCAATTTTAAACAAGGTGATGGAATTGTTTATAAACCAACCGGTGAACCGGTTCATGTGTTCAGCAAATTAAACATAGTAGATTCCATTGTTGCCGATGCGATCAGCCAGAAAGCTTTTCCGGGGTGCGTGGTACTGGCTGCACATAATGGGGAGATCATTTATCACAAGGCATTCGGCAACTACGTCTATGAAAAGCCATCTCCAATGACCCTGGAGAGTATTTTCGATTTGGCTTCTGTTACCAAGATATCTGCTACAACAGTATCGGTAATGAAATTATATGAGCAGGGCAAACTGGAACTGGACAAAAAGCTGGGTGATTACCTGCCCTGGGTAAAAGGAACGGATAAAGCCAACCTGAGGATCGATGATATCTTATTGCACCAGGCAGGACTGGTTCCCTTTATTGCTTTTTATAAAGAAACCATTGACCCGGTAACGGGTGAGCCCAATCCTGCTATTTATTCGGATAAATCCAAACCCGGTTTTACGATCCGGGTGGCGGAGAATATCTATATGCGCAACGATTGGAATGATACCATCATCAGCCGTATTTTAAAAAGCCCGTTGAGTAAACATGGCCGGTATGTGTATAGTGATAATGATTTTATTTTTCTTGGAAAGATCGTGGAGCAATTGTCCGGGGTAACGCTGGATGAGTACGTACAAAAAACATTTTACCGCCCGATGGGTATGCAAACAACCGGCTTTAAACCAAGAAACAGGTTTGAGTTGAACCGAATTGTACCCACAGAAACAGAAAAACATTTCCGCCGGCAAACTACGCAGGGTGATGTGCACGATGAAGGGGCTTCGATGTTTGGTGGAGTGGCAGGTCATGCGGGGTTGTTCTCGGATTCGTATGATCTGGCAATGCTATACCAGATGTTACTGAACGGTGGTGAATTCAACGGGCAACGTTTCCTGAAAAAAGAAACGATTAATTTGTTTACAGCCTATCACAGTAAGGTCAGCCGCCGGGGCTATGGGTTTGATAAACCGGAAAAAGATAACCGGATCAGGAAAGATCCTTATCCTTCTTTGTTAGCCTCACCGCAAACATTTGGTCATACCGGTTTTACCGGCACCTGTGTATGGGTGGATCCGAAAAATGACCTGGTTTATATTTTCTTATCCAACAGGGTATATCCCACCCGTGATAGCCCCAAGCTTTCCTCCTTACAGGTAAGAGGTAAGATCCAGGATGCGATTTACAGAGCCTTGGGTATTTAAGAGTAGTATTTGTTTCAGATAAGTGCAATAAAAAAACGGAGTTGATCGCTCCGTTTTTTTATTGATTCATTATTTATTATCCGGCTTATTCGGTGGCCGGTTATCTCTTCTTGGTGGCCTATTCTGTTGTTGCCCACCTTGCTGGCCCCCCTGGCGGTTAGGGTTTTGTCCTTGTTGCCGCTGCTGCGGACGTTGGCCTTGTTGCTGACCTCCCTCCTGTCCGCCACCCTGTTGCCCTCTTTGCTGGTTGGGCCGGTTACCCTGGTTAGGGTTTTGTCCCTGCTGCCGTTGCTGGTTACCACCCTGCCGTTGTTGCGGACGCTGCCCTTGTCCCTGTTGTCTTTGCTGCTGTTGTTGCTGGCGTTTTTTCTTATCAGCTTTTTCCAACGTACGCAGGCTGATCTGTCCCACCACATCCACAAATTCAGGTTCCACTTCTTTCGGTTTGTTGGTAGTTACATCTACAACTTCCAGTTCTTCCGGGATAATACCCTGCCTGTTCTGAGCTTTTATTTTGATAACCCCTTCAATGGTCAGTGGGTATTGTTTGTTGCTGTCAGGCAACGTGTACCACATCAGGTTCTTGAAAATATCTTTCTTGATCAGGAAAGCGTTTCCTTTTGCTACCTGTATCATATCGCAATTATCCGGGAAATGCTGCAGGGCATCGAGATAAGTATCCAGTTCATAGTTCAGGCAACACTTC
>JAEUVP010000141.1 GCA_016786805.1 Chitinophagaceae bacterium
TCAACAATCGTTAAAAGAAATTATAGACCTTGTAGTTGCCAAATACCAATTAAAAGGCAAGGACTTATACATTGGTGGTTTTTCGATTGGCGGTACTTGTGCAGTAAAATATGCTGAGTTATCTGTTCAAAATAGTTATCCAATTAAACCCAAAGCCGTTTTTGCAGTTGACCCGCCACTTGATTGGGAACGTTATTATAACGCAGCCCAACGAGTGGTGCGGCTATCAAATCCTGACCAGGTAAATGGGGAGGTTTTCTATATGATAAACAGGATAGAAAAAGAAATGAAGGGAACGCCCAAAACTGTACAAAATAATTTTTATGCCCATTCGCCTTATTCATTTTCTGATACGACACAAAAAGCCATAAAAAATTTAATCCATACACCCATCATGCTACTAGCGGAGCCTGATATTCAATGGTGGTTAAAGGAACGGGGTTACGACTATTCTTATAACAACATTTCAGACCATGCAGCCATGATCAATGAGCTGCAACGACTGGGTAATAAAAAGGCTGTTTTAGTTACAACAACAGACAAGGGATACAGGAAACCTGATAACAGGAGACATCCCCATTCCTGGAGTATTGCAGATCCTGAACAAATAATAAAGTGGTTACAAGCACAGTAATAAAGAAAGCCGGCATGCAACATTTATTTAGCTAAAGGGGGCAGGAGGGGTATGCTATTTATTTTGAAAGCTCTACTGACGTAGCAGAAGAAACCTGTATTCAGAATGGATAAAGACGAATAAGGCAAATTAATTTTTGCAGTCATAAATTGCCAGTACTGCCACCGGCATGCACTATGTAAAAAATAATGATTTTTTTCATGGTTTTGCTGAACAATAACCAGGCTGATATACACTGCTGCTTTTTACCCTGAACTACATTTTTCAACAATTCATCCTTCCGGCATTACACAGATGTGTAATAGGCAGAACTGTTTATAAAGAGTAGTTTAGCCTGTATAAACATCAACCTGCAAGTATGAAAAAGATAGTATGCTGTTTTATCTGCCTTTGTGCCGGTGTCTTATTGCTGCAAGCACAAAAAATTCAGACGGCCAGGCAAAAATTGGATACCAGCAAGCAACGGCTGGTGCTGGTTAATCAGGCACAAAGCATTAATGGAAATATTGCCCTGGCACAGGAGATAAAAATCTTTGAAAAGCCCAATTTCCAGGGCGCCAGTGCCAACCTGGTGAGGAAACCGGATGGGAGTTTTTATCTTCCATTCCCATTGAGAAATGTATCTTTTAAAGTGCCTGATGGGAAGATCGTATATATTAAAAGGTGTTTTGAGTTTGGTTCGGAGACAGCCTATTTTACCTCTCAAACCAACATCAGCCTGCAGGATATTTGCGGTATCCGGACCGATGAAAAAGCCAGTATTGAAATAACCTTTACAGGTATTTCCACTGAAGTGCATAACCAGGATTGTATGCGTTTTTCAGGTACAGTGCTTATAAAAATACTGGAAACAGCGCCGGATAATACCAGCAGTGATGCGGTGATGCAGTATACCCAAATGATGAAGGGCCGCCAGCGTTTTTTAACCCGCCAGGGGGAGTGCCGCATATTCGACTGGTCAACCAGTACACAACGAACCAGCAGGCAGTACAGCCCGCTGTACAATAATACCAATACTATATTTAACAATAACCCGGTTCCTGAACTGACCAGGATCGCCAGGGATTATTTCGATCATATAGATTCCTCATATAAAGTTGTTTTTACCGTGGGAAAAACGGCGTTGCGGGAAGGAAGATTGAGTGTCTGGACAAAGACCGACCTTGTTTCAGCACATAAGACCTGTGATCTTTGTGATGATTTCTCTTCCGGGATAAAGATGGAAACGCCCGGCTTTGCCAGTTTCCCGATTAATAAAACAGGCAGGGATGGAAAGAGGCTGGATGCAGCAAACCCGTATTTTATAGCGGGACCTTTCAGGGCCAAAGGATCAAGAGATGGGTTTGCCGTAACAGCAAGTGCCGGTACTATTAAAAATTTCAGGGTGCATTTTGCTGCTAAGTTGTAGCAATAATATCAGCAATTACTCCTGTCAGCACCGCTCTGCGAAACTTCCGGTTTCGAAAATTTACCAGTTCGCTTTTAACGATAAACGTTACTTGCAGCGTTGTTGCTGTTTATCAAGAACAACAACCCTGCTTAAACACTTCAAAGCGTAAAGCTTCCCCTAAAATCCACCTTTTACAGGATACGCAACTATTATAATAAACGGATATTTGGATAAACATATGGTATATGAAAAAGTATTTAATGTTGATGATCCTGCAGCTGGCTGTTTATACAGGTTTTTCACAAGCTATTACTGATCTGGTAAGTTATACATTGCCGCCAGGCTGGTATGCGCAGAAAACAGGTGATCATATCACCCTGCTGAAAACAGGAATGGAAGATGGCAATTGCCGGATCGTATTCTTTAAACCCGTGAAAACGGTCACAGATACGGTGACGGTTTATACGAAATACCGGAATGAGTTGGTGCCCGCTAAAAAATCTGTTATTACCGGCAGCACAGCGGTGCAAAAGCAAACAGGCCCGGGCTGGACCAGTTTTTCCGCTTTACAAAATACCGGTACAAAAGGCAATACCTACAGCATCGCTTTTTATTCT
>JAEUVP010000149.1 GCA_016786805.1 Chitinophagaceae bacterium
GTGTACCACATCAGGTTCTTGAAAATATCTTTCTTGATCAGGAAAGCGTTTCCTTTTGCTACCTGTATCATATCGCAATTATCCGGGAAATGCTGCAGGGCATCGAGATAAGTATCCAGTTCATAGTTCAGGCAACACTTCAACCGTCCGCACTGGCCGCTGAGTTTTGTCTGGTTGATCGAAAGGTTCTGGTAACGGGCTGCTGCGGTATTCACCGATTTAAAATCAGTCAGCCAGCTGCTGCAGCATAATTCACGGCCGCAACTGCCAATGCCGCCCACTTTACCTGCTTCCTGCCGGGCACCGATCTGGCGCATTTCCACTTTTACTTTAAACTCCGAAGCATATACTTTGATCAGTTCCCGGAAATCCACCCGGCCATCAGCAATATAAAAGAAGGTTGCTTTTCTTCCATCGGCCTGCATTTCCACCTGGCTGATCTTCATATCCAGTTTTAATTGCTTGGCAATAGCCCGGCTGCGGATCACGGCTTCCGGCTCCCGGGCCTTGTTCTGTTT
Organism: Chitinophagaceae bacterium; assembly: GCA_016786805.1. GTDB lineage: Bacteria > Bacteroidota > Bacteroidia > Chitinophagales > Chitinophagaceae > CADEDV01. The sequence goes on from JAEUVP010000149.1 coordinate 519, forward strand.
CATCAGGTCAATATCACGGTCGGTAGCGGCACGTAATATTTTTTTCATCTCCGGGTTATCTTCCTTCACATTCCGTTTCTTCATTTGCAGGCGGACAATCTCACCGGTCAGTGAAACTTCTCCCACATCAAAACCACTCACGCCTTCCACGGCGATCAGGTCGCCTTTTTCAAATGGCTGTAAAGAAAGATTGCGGAAAAAATCTTTGCGGGTTCCTTTATTGAAACTAACCTCCACCACTTTGCAGCTGCTTTCCACATCTGCAATGGGCAGGTTGCGCAACCAGTCATGCGTATTCATGCGGTTACATCCGCCGGTACTGCACCCGCCGTTGCTCTTACATCCGTTCGGTTTATCTGTGCCACAATTACTGCAACCCATGTAATGATTTTATATTCTTAAAAATAAACAGGAAGAAGATGAACCCGGCTGCAGAATTACTATTAAGCTCTTGTTGCGTCGCACTCTTGTACGTTCAGTTCATTGTTCAGCAAAAAAAGCTTGCTGTTGAACAGGTTACAATATGCAGAAGTAAATGTTGACACAATAATAATAGATTCCGGAGCGGCCCTTCTCTTCCTTCTTTTTCGCTTACGTCTCCTGGCTCACTTTCTCAATTGGTCAAAAATACAATTTTATGGCTATTAAGTGCAGTCAACCTTTTACTGCCCGGGAGGCGGGTTATTGGAACACAATTTTGTCCTGAATAATGTGGTACACCTTGATTGTCAGGGCATGGAAGAGGATCTTGGCATTGGCATTCCGTTCAATATAATAAGAAGCCTTGTCCAGCTCTTCAATCAGGGCTTCCTGCTGGGCAATATCGCTGATCTTTTTGTTCAGCTTCTCACAAAAATCCTTTTCTGCTGCAGAAAGCTGTGTGGAATCCCCCATGATCCGGAACCGGATGGCTTCCTGCAGGATATGATTGAAGTAACGAAGGAACTGTTTTTGCTTTTCCCGGCCAAGCCGGCTGATCTCTTCCACCCATTTGGTCTGGGCCACAGGGCCGGTTCGCAAAATAGCATTCAGCCAGTCTTTCAACAGGCTTTGCCAGTCTTCATCAGCATGCTGTACTAATTGTAAAGCTTCCCGGTAATTGCCCTCACTTACACCGGCTATCTGGCGGGCGGTGGCCGGTTCCGTTTTATTCCGGCTGACCAGAGCGGCTTCAATATCCGAAGTTTCCAGGGCAGGTATCTTTACCAGCTGGCAACGGCTGAGTATGGTTGGTAATATCAATGATTCATTTTCCGCTACCAGGATAAAAAGTGTGTTGGCCGGTGGCTCCTCGATCAGCTTGAGTAATTTATTGCCTTCATTACCTAAATATTCCGGCAGCCACATGATGAGGATCTTGTATTCACTTTCAAAACTCTTCAGGTTCAGCTTGCGGATGATATCATTACACTCATGTGCGGTGATATTACCCTGTTTATTTTCAGCACCGATAAACTGTAACCAGTCATATGCATTTCCATAGGGATAACTTTTAATGAACTCTCTCCATTCAGTGATATAATCCGTGCTGATGGGGGGAGTGCCTGCTTTCTTCGTCACCACCGGGTAAGAAAAATGAATATCCGGGTGAACCAGTTGCTGTGCTTTCTGGCAGGAAGGGCAAGTGCCGCAGGGCTCTTTTGCC
>JAEUVP010000262.1 GCA_016786805.1 Chitinophagaceae bacterium
CTGATGCAGCCCGATATAAATATAAATCCCGCACAGAATAGCAATGACTGCGTAAATCAATGTCAAAGGAAGCAGTAAAATAAATAAACCGATTTCCATTACGGGCAGTTCATATTTTTTTGGAAAGCTTATACCCATTCCTCTGTAACCACTGCAACACTTTATCTCGTTGATCACCCTGCACAATGATTTCCCCGTCTTTAGCAGAGCCGCCTGTGCCGCAAAATGATTTTAATTTCTTGCCCAGTTCCTGCAAATCATCATCTGTACCTACAAATCCTTCTACCAACGTAACCGCTTTCCCAGCCCTGTGCTTGGTATCAAGGCGGATCTTTAATTTTTGCTGCGCAGCTGGTAATGTTGCTGTATTATCCTGTTCTTCTTCAAATTTAAAATTGGGATCAGTACTGAAAACAAATCCCCTGCTATCTGGCTTAATCTTCTTTGACATAGCTTAAAAATACTTATGGTTTTGGGGAGGCTTTTAAACTCAGATCAAGGCTTTTGGCCTGGTGGATCAATGCGCCTACACTCACAAAATCAACCCCCGTTTTTGCATATGCTTCTATATTCTCCAGGTTGATGCCGCCACTGGCCTCTGTTTCAAAATCATCGCCAATATATTGTAAAGCTTTTTTGATCTGTTCCGGGTCAAAATTATCCAGCATGATGCGGAAAATTTTTCCTTTACCAACTGCAACAACCCGTTTCACATCATCAACTGACCTGGTTTCCACTTCGATCTTCAGTCCCGGTTTTTTATCCCTCACATATTCAGCAGCTCTTTCTATTGCTTTTTCAATGCTGCCACAGTAATCAATATGATTATCCTTCAGCATGATCATATCATACAAACCAAACCGGTGATTAACACCACCACCGATACGGACAGCTTCCTTTTCTAATAACCGGAAATTCGGTGTTGTCTTTCTTGTGTCCAGTAACCGGGTTTTGTAGCCTTTAAGCTTATCAGTGTATTGTTTTGTCAGGGTAGCAATTCCACTCATCCGCTGCATGCAATTCAGCACCAGTCGTTCGCACTGAAGGATCGTATGCACCGAGGCTTCCACTTCAAAAGCTCTCTCGCCATACTTCATCTCGTCGCCGTCTTTTTTGAATGCAGTGAATACAGCCGCAGGTTCTTTGTAGATAAATATTTTTTCGGCTACGGCCACTCCGGCAAGAATACCATCCTGTTTGATCTTCAATACTGCTTTCCCTCTTGCATCTGCAGGAATACAGGAAAGAGCAGAATGATCGCCATCACCCACGTCCTCTTTTAACGCTTCATCCACCAGATGCTGTAATTGTTCTTCAAAATTCATAAGGACAAAAATAAAGAAGCCCTCCCTTGAATTGGGAAGGCTTCGCCTGTTTATTTTAGAATTCTTTTATTCTACCGGCTGAAAGCGGATCTCTTTTATCACTTCCCGGCCGTTCTTTGATTTTAAAAATACATTGGTACGGAAATTACCAGCACCGGTTTGCAGGGTACCGATACAGAAATGACCACCGGGAGAATCTCCTTTGTGTTTGAGATCAAATCCTTTCACATTGTTGTTGCTGAAAAAATCTCTCACAATTTGCTGGGCCTGCGCCTTGCTGTAGCTGTCGCTTTTGTCAGGCAGTGTCAGTTCCACATTGTCATCAAAATACTTTGATAACTCCGATGCATTACCTGAACGTAAAGCACTAATTACATTGTCAATCGTGTTTTGCGTCGTAAATGACGAAAACACCAGTGCCGCAGTAATCATTAACGATGTAAAAAAAGGTTTCATACTTAAAGGTTTTCACAGGGGTATTAAACTAAAAACATGCCACATAATTACGGGTTATCAACAGGTACTAAATTACTAAAAACCAACAGCTTTTTAGCAGAATCAGTCGCAAATAACTGATTTGGGTGTAGATTTACAGCGCATTGTTCCCTGAAAATGAATGTATTTGTACTAACAATAAACTGTTGATAAAAAATGTCACAAAAACGTGTAATTCTGGTCATCATGGACGGCTGGGGACTGGGTAAAGTTGCATCAGCGGACGCTATTCAGCATGCCAATGTCCCTTTTACTAAATCACTGTATACCAAATATCCAAACACAACATTGGTTACCTGCGGGGAAGCGGTTGGGTTACCTGACGGGCAGATGGGCAACTCAGAAGTAGGCCACCTGAACCTTGGTGCAGGCCGGGTAGTATACCAGGAACTGCAAAGGATCAATGTAGCTGTGAGAGATGGCTCATTTGCTAAAAATGAGACATTGCTGGCTTCTATAAAGTATGCCAGGACGAATAACAAACCTCTTCATTTGCTCGGGTTAGTGAGTGATGGTGGCGTGCATTCCCATATTAACCACCTGAAGGCGATCGTTGACGTTTGCAAAGCGGAAGGGTTAGAACAGGTGTTTATTCACGCCTTTACCGATGGCCGTGATTGTGATCCGAAAAGTGGGTTAGGTTTTATCACAGAACTCCAGGCGCATTTGAACTCCAGTGTTGGAAAGATCGCCACTGTTAGCGGCCGTTACTATGCCATGGACCGTGATAAAAGATGGGAAAGGGTGAAACTGGCCTATGATGCCCTGGTAAAGGGTACAGGTGCCAAAGCTACAGATGCTATTCAGGCTGTTGAAAATTCTTATGCTGCTGATATCACGGACGAGTTCATCAAACCAACGGTCATCTTAGACGAGAATCAGCAGCCGTTAGCTACCATAGCTAATGGAGATGTGGCTCTTTGTTTCAACTTCCGGACGGACCGCTGCCGGGAGATCACCCAGGTTCTTACTCAAATGGATCTGCCTGAATTTGACATGAAGCACTTATCACTTCATTATACCACGATGACGGAATATGACAAGACGTATAAAAACGTACATGTTGTTTTTGAAAATGATAATCTCAATAATACACTGGGCGAGATCTTACAGCAAAATGGATTGAAACAGATCCGTATTGCTGAAACAGAGAAATACCCGCATGTGAGCTTCTTCTTCAGCGGCGGACGGGAAGTGCCTTTTGAAGGGGAGAAAAGATTAATGGTGCAATCACC
>JAEUVP010000281.1 GCA_016786805.1 Chitinophagaceae bacterium
CAGATCATCAAAGGTGAAAATGCTGAGCTCCTTTTTGAGCAATTCGGCCCGTTGCGGCCCCACTCCTTTCAGGTATTCGATCGGGCTGGCTAATATTTGAGTTGTACCGGAGATAGAAAACTACTTTTCACAAAAATAGTCCTTGCAGGTCTGCGGTGCTCATTCTTTAGAGCCCTGGCGGGATGTTATTATGTAAAAAATACGGGCACAACCAAGCAAATACACCTGACTAGATTTTAAAACCTGATGCCGGGTTAAAATACCGGGTAAATTTTCGCTCCGGCACAATAAAAAAGGGCTTGCCTTTGCTGAAAAATACGTCTATATTTATTTCAGATTCTTATACCACCTTAAGAAAAACCGAACTAATAAGATGAAAAGCCACTTCCACCTGTTACAGCTTGATATCTATTTCCGTGATTATAAGTTTGCCCTGCTTTGTTTGATCACCGCCTTTGTTATTACACTGATCACTATTCCTCCTATCATCAGTCTTATTAATAAGTACAGGCTGTACGATACCCCGAATGCAAGAAAGGAACATAAAACACCGATCCCTACTATGGGAGGTATTGCAATACTGGCCGGTATGATGGCCGCACTCTTTCTCTGGTTTCCCTTTACAAACGAAGTGCCCCAGGTAAGTTTTTTCTTTGCCATATCCGTTCTCTTTGGCCTTGGCATTATGGATGACCTGAAAGATCTTTCGGCCAAATACAAATTTGTTATCCAATTGGGGTTAGCAGCTCTCATTGCCTTATCGGGTATCCGGATTACTTCATTTGACGGGTTATTTGGTATCCAGGAATTGCCTGTTTCGGCCCAGTATACATTTACGGTCCTGGCAATCGTTGGTATCACCAATGCATTCAACCTTATTGATGGGATTGATGGACTGGCGGGTGGTATCGGTTTCATGAGCCTTGTCACACTGGGCATCTTCCTTACCATGAGTGGTGATGTGAACACTGCCCTTATCGCTTTCGCATTGGCCGGCGGCATACTTGCTTTTTTGTATTTCAACTTTAACCCTGCCAAGATCTTCATGGGAGATACCGGATCCTTGCTGCTGGGTTTTGTTATAGCTGTTCTTGCCATACGATTATTGCAGGTAAATATTTCCGCTGCTGCTCCCGTGATACAACATGCTCCTTTATTTATCCTTGGCATTGTATTGATTCCTGTTTTTGACACGGTCCGTGTTTTTTCAACCCGGATATGGAATGGCAAATCGCCGTTTGAAGCAGATAAAACACATATTCATCACTTACTTACGAACAAGGGATACAGTCATGCATTTGCAGCTAAACTGATCTGCTTTATACATGGATTTATATTGATCGAAGTATACTGGTTGAAAGAATTACGGCAGGAATTGATCTTGCTGATCCTGTTAGCCTTCATGACGATACTTACGCTTGTGCTTCGCAATATCCGCTATATAACAGGCAAACCCGCAACTGATCCGCTGGCCGCACAAGAAATAAATGCAACTGACTGATCAAATCCATTTCCACAATGCTGATTTCTCCAGGGCCGTTGAAATTTATTCCACTAATATTGCGGCATGAAGAAACGATATAAAGCATTCCTCTTTGACCTGAACGGAACGATGATCAACGATATGCCCTATCATATCAGGGCCTGGCACCGGATACTGAATGACCTGGGTGCCAATATCAGCCTTGAAAGAATGAAAGAAGAATGTTACGGGAAAAATGAAGAAGTGATCGAACGGGTAATGCCGGGGCATTTTTCTCCCGAAGAGAAAAAGAAAATGGGTTTTGAAAAAGAAAAACAATACCAGCAGGAATTCAAACCACATTTACAATTATTGCCCGGGCTTACTGAATTTCTATTGCAGGCGCAGCAGTCGGGAATCAAAATGGCTATTGGCTCAGCTGCTATAATGTTCAATATTGATTTTGTGATCGACAACCTGGATATTCGTTCTTATTTCGGGGCACTGATCAGTGCAGACAATGTAGTAAAAAGCAAACCCGATCCTGAAACATTCCTGAAATGTGCCACAGCATTAGGAATTGACCCTGTTGATTGCCTGGTCTTTGAAGATGCCCCTAAAGGTGTGGAAGCAGCTGCTAATGCGTGCATGGATTGTGTGGTACTCACCACCATGCACGAAGAATATGAGTTTAACCAATTCACCAATGTAAAAATGCTGATAGCTGATTATATTAGCCCGGCCGTAAAACAATTA
>JAEUVP010000294.1 GCA_016786805.1 Chitinophagaceae bacterium
GACTGTAGTATGTGCTCATAACCCGGATGTTCGTTTTCCACCAGCGAAATACTTCTCGCCAGTGATTTGATATCACCCTGCTGAACCTGTTGTAATAATTCGGGCCACATGAAATGAACGGGATGTTGTACGTTTACAAAAGTATGCTGAACAAGTTACAGAATGAATGGAGAAGCCCGTTGATTTTTCTTCTTTTTATAACGATGACGGGGGCCTTGTTTTTTTCCCGTGCTGTTTTATCACTCAGCATGATTGCTTTTGTTGCCGTTTCTTTTTTTCATCCCGGTATAAAAAAACAGGTTCGTAATTTTTTCTCCACACCCATATTATGGGGCATGAGTCTTTTATTTATACTGCCGCTGGTATCGGGATTATGGAGCGAGGATCAACAACAATGGCTGGATATTCTCCGGATCAAATTGCCCTTACTTGTTTTACCACTGGCTTTTGCGGCTCCTTTTTCCCTTTCCAAAAAACAATGGGATTGGGTAGTTCATTTTTTTATTGTTGTTGTGTTTGTTGCTACTTGCTGGAGCATGTTCCATTATGTCAGCGATATGGACAGTATTAATGCCAGTTACCTGGAAGCAAAGACCCTGCTGACGCCATTAGAGAATGATCATGTCCGTTTCAGCTGGCTGGTGGCAGTGGCTTTATTGCTGTCAGGTTATTCAGCCTGGCAAAAAAGAAAAGATACCGGGATGGAGAAATGGTTGCTGGCCATAGCAATGGTATGGTTTATCATTTTCTTACACCTGCTGGCGGCGAGAACTGGAGTATTCTCTTTTTATATCATGCTGGCTGGTTTGTTTTTTTGGTTCATGCTCAAAAAAGCAAAACCAGTACCGGCCATACTGGCTCTTGTTGTTTTAGTTTCACTACCATTAGCAGCTTATTTCCTGTTGCCTTCTTTCCAGAACCGGGTGAATTATTTCCGGTATGATCTTTCTTATTTTAAAAAAGACCAGTACCTGCCCGGCTCTAACGATGGTGTACGGGTCATTTCTATTAAAGCTGGTTGGACACTGACCAATGAAAACCCGTTAACCGGTGTTGGGTTTGGAGATATTGAAGCGAAGATCAAAGAGCAGTATGCCAAACAATACCCGGCCATGCTGGAAACGGATAAGATATTACCCGGCAGTGAATGGATGATCTATGGTGCGGGTACCGGCTGGCCGGGGCTGTTATTATTTTCACTGGTCATGCTGATCCCTTTTTTTACAACGGTAAAAGAAACATTTCCCTGGTTCTTGCTGAATGCCACCGCAGCTTTCAGTTTTTTGTTTGACATTGGCCTGGAAGTACAGTTCGGTGTTTTTATCTATGCCTTTATCATATTGCTGAACTGGAAACGGGGTATCGCTGAAAAGATGTAATCTTTGCAAAACTATGCAGCCACTTTCTGTTGTTATTATTTGTAAAAATGAAGCCGCTATCATTGGCCGGACCCTGCAAAGCCTGCAGGGGTTGACCGATGATATCGTCGTGTATGATAACGGCAGTACCGATGGTACACAATCAATCCTACAACAATTCAACGTTCAGTTGCATGAAGGAGCCTGGGAAGGGTTTGGTAAAACAAAAGGGAAGGCCACGCAGCTGGCCAAATATGACTGGATATTGAACCTGGATGCAGATGAAGCAATTGATGAAGAACTGAAACAGTCTTTACAGCAGTTCGATGCTGTTGATGAAAAAACGGTGTTTGATCTGCGTTTCAAAAATTATCTCGGCGCCAAGCATTTAAAGTACGGGGAGTGGGGTGGTGATCATCATATCCGTATCTATAACCGGAAATGGGTGCAATGGGATGAAGCACCGGTACATGAGAACCTGCTGCTGCCTGCTGACGCATCGGTCAAACGATTAAAAGGATTTGTATTGCACCAGACCATGAAGGATATGGAAGAATACAGCCGGAAGATGCTGCATTACGCCATGTTGAATGCAGATAAATACAAACGGCAGGGTAAAAAAGCCAGTTGGTTCAAACTTAGGCTGTCACCGGCATTTACATTTTTCAATTATTATATACTAAAAAGAGGCTTCCTCGATGGTCATGCCGG
>JAEUVP010000342.1 GCA_016786805.1 Chitinophagaceae bacterium
TGTTCACCCCCGGCCATTCACCCGGCAGCATCTCGTTTTATCATGCCGCCGGTGGCTTTGTGATCGGCGGCGATGTTTTGTTCAATGGCAGTATCGGCCGCACTGACCTGCCCGGCGGCAGGTATGAAACCCTGGTCAACAGTATCCAGACCCGTTTCTTTACCCTGCCGGATGAAACCAAAGTATATTCCGGCCATGGCCCGGTAACAACGGTGGGTTTTGAGAAACAAAATAATCCTTTTGTAAAATTGTATTAGTGGAGCGTTTCTCCTTCTCTATAAATGGAGAGGTTCGGGTGAGTTAGTTGTGAGAAAATGAATAAAATGCTTGTGAAATCATACCGGAAAAAGCCGAAATGACATTTGCGACACTAACATACTTGTTATTTGCCCTGTACGGTGTAATGTGTTTTCGATATTTCTTTTTTCTGATAAGATTAATCCGGAAGTACAAGGTGGGGTTACCAGTAATGAAGGAAATCATCAGTGAAGAAGATAAAATCTCTTTAAAAAAATATCAGAAGGAAACTATTATCTCATTCTTTATATTTTTATTTGTAATGCTATTGTTATTTGGATTAAAAATCAAAGGAATTTTATTCTCTTAAGAAAATTAGCGGCTATTTAATAAACCTTCCAATCACCGGCATCTTCGCCAATTCCTTTCTTTCGATCTTTGCTACGAAAAGAGCAAACAGCGTTAATAGTAAAGTAGCAGTTCCAAAATTGAACCAATGATTATCCCAGAGATACACCAATCCTCGGTGAAAACCATAGACCAGGATCACCAGCACTAAATAAGCGATCAATTTTTTTCTTGCATAAGGAACCGGGTAATGTTTTTGTCCCATCGTATAACTCACGATCATCATGAACAGGTAGCAAACAAAGGTTGCGATCGCTGCACCGAGGTAATGCAATTCGGGAATAAGAAGGATATTGAGCACAATGGTAATGGCCGCACCACCCATCGTGATAAAAGCCCCGGTCATATTCTTATGCGTTAGCTTGTACCAGATACTGAGATTATAATAAATACCAAGGAAGACATTGCCTAAGGCTAGTAAGGGAACAATGCTCAGTCCTTCCACCCATTTGGGTTTATCAATTGCTTCAAAGAACCAGGCAAACACATCAATGTAAAGGCTGATGAAGAGAAACATAAAACAGCAGGCGATCACAAAGAACTTCATGATCCGGGCATAGGTCTTGGTCGCATTCTCTTCCTTGCTCTGGCTGAAGAAGAAAGGTTCGGCGGCCATCCGGAAAGCTTGTATCATAATGGTGATCAGGACAGCCAGCCGGTAGATATTACCAAAAATTCCCAGCTCATGTTTCGCCTGTTCTTCGGGCAGGTCCACCACATGCTGGTAGATCAGCCGGCTCAGCATATCATTCACCATCCCGCCCATACCCACAATGATCAGCGGGTAAGCATAGTGCATCACTTTTTTCCAGAGAATAGGATCGAACCGGAAGCGGATCTGCATAAACTCTTTACGCAGCAGTATAAAAGTGAGGATGCTCCCGGCCAGGTTACCGATCAGGTAATAACCAATGCCGATCTTGTCGTTATAAAAGGTACCAATGAAACTATTGGGGTGTTTGATCACATAGCCCGGAATGATACCGAGAAATAAAATAACCACCGTAATGTTGACCAATACTCCGGCAAGGGTTGCAAACGCATAACGTTTGGGCCGGTTCTCCTGCCGCAGCCTTGCAAAAGCCAGGGTGCTGATGGCATCAAAGAAAATGATAGCCGCCATCCAGGTTATATATTCAGGATGTTTATCCAGGTTGGCCCAATAGGCAATATTGTCCTTGAACAACAGCAACAAGCCGGTAAAGAAAATGGTGGAACCGATCAGGGAAAGGGATAAAGTGCTGTACAGGCGTTGCTGCTCCATGTCCCGGGAAAAACGGAAATAAGCGGTTTCCAGTCCGTACGTGAATAATACATTCAGGAAAGGGATGATGGCATAGATCTGTGTCAGGTCAGCCGTTTTGGAAGGCTGTGCAAAGATCAGTGGCAGGGTCAGGTTCATGATATAGCCAAGAAAACGCCGGGCGATGGTGGGTACACCATACCACATTGTTTGCCCCGCCAGTTTTTTGATACCACTCAACCGATGAAAATTTATTCAGCAAATGTAATTGTTGGGCACCCAAAAAACGAATTGCCTGTTTTCTTTAACGTGTTTGCAACGCATTTTGTCTTTGGGCTATCTTTGTTCCAAATTTTATTGCTATGATCAGAAATTCATTTTTAATAATTGGAGCCTTGTTACTGGCAGCACCCGTTTTCTCCCAGGCCTATGAAGCCAAAGCGGAATACAGCAAGAAAAAGCAGGATGCTTTTGCCATCGACTATGCGTATTCACCCGAGGCGGTGGAGAATGCGATAATCCAGCGAATGGAAAAATTGGGCTACAAGGCGAAGGAAGAAAAAGGCATCTTCAATAAGGACAAAGGATTTTTAGTGTTTAAGAATGCATTTATCACGGATATCAGCAGCAATAGCATGGATTATATGATCAAAGTGGAAAGAAAAAGCCGCAAAGAAAAAGACGAAGCGGTGATATATATGATCATCATGAAAGATGGCAGTAATGCAAAGGCGGGTTTTGAAGCGTATGATGTGGAAAGGGCCAAATCATTTTTGAATAACCTGTTGCCCGATGTGGAAGCGGCTAACCTGGAGTTACAGATCAAAGCCCAGGAGGAAGTGGTAACGAAAGCGGAAAAAAAATTGCGCAACCTGCAGGATGATAAAAAGAATATGGAAGAAAAGATCAGGAAACTGCAGGATGATATCAAGACCAATGAAAGAGACCAGGAAGCCACCCAGGCGGATATTACCAACCAGAAAGTGAACCTGGAAAACCTGAAAGGGAAAAGAGTAAAAATGTAAATTATTACGGTGCTGCCCAGCGGGTATCATGCAAAATACTAGAGTCTGTCAGAGTACGCAGAAACAAAGCCAGGTCAATAGCCTGGCTGTTTGTTATAGTGAGGCCCCCAGCCACTAAGGGATCGGTGGTACTGCTCAGCTGCACACCGGTACGGTAATGATTGATACACTGTGCTAAGGTGGCAAATCGTCCGTCATGCATATAATTCGATGAAATGTACACGTTGCGGAGCGTAGGTACTTTGAATTTTAATGAATCAGACGACTGGCCGGTGATCCGTATCCTTCCATAATCTTTTAAGAAAGGATCAACCGGCAGACCAATATTCCGGTAACTGTAATCGGTGAACAATGGTTCCGGGTGACAACCGGCACAACTGGTCCTGAATAACTGGTAGCCATTTTCTTCCTGCGCTGAAAAACTCACTTCTCCTCGTTTGTATTTATCATATTTTGAATTGGCAACAGTAATATAACCGGTAAACTGTGCCAGTGCTTTTTGAATATGAATGGGTAATATCTCATCCGTGTAAAATACTTTCTTAAACATTACCCGGTAATAATTATCGTCTTTGATCTTACGAATTACCCTGTTAAAGGTTTCACCCATTTCCAGACTGCCCGTGATGGGATGCACGGATTCTTCCACTAAAGAATTGAACTCACCATCCCAGTGAAAACTTTTGTTCCAGGCAAGATTAAGCAAGGGTGGTGCATTGCGTAAGGTATGTGATTCAAAAACACCGTGACTGCGGTCATGTTCATAAGTGCCGAAAGAACCTACCTGCTGGTGACAGGAGGCGCAGGGGTGCAGGTTATCTGCCGAGAGACGCACATCATAAAATAATTTGCGGCCCAGTTCAAATCCTTCCTGCGTTAAAGGATTGTCGGCATATTGATAAACCGGTGCAGGAAATCCGGCCGGAATAACTTGTTGTAAAGGTGTCGGGTTATTAAGACCGGGCTTATTACAGGAGCCTGCGATATAAGCCATAAAAAAGATGACGGGAAGAAGAAGGGATATTGTTAGCAGGCTTTTTCGCACAGGGTGAAATTGAACAGCTAATTTACAAATTGTTTCCCACGAAGACTAAAGACATTCTTCCTGTTCCTTTGTGGGCACTAATAACTATTCCTGCTGAAGCTTTGACGACCGGCTTTGATCTCGCTTTTTCGTTTCTTGGACTCCAGCCTTCTTTCTTTGGAAGCTTTGCTGGCCTTTGTGGCGATCCGGGCTTTTTTCTTTTCCAGTGCTTTTTGCACCAGCTCGTTTATTTTCTGTACAGCTTCTTCTTTGTTGGCTAATTGAGTACGGTGGGTTTGTGCTTTCACCTGCAAATAACCTTCTGTATTGATGCG
>JAEUVP010000347.1 GCA_016786805.1 Chitinophagaceae bacterium
GGTTACTGGTGAACACACAGATGGATTATGTGCAACGGGCTATTAATAAAGACACGGCATTTGAATTCAAAGCACTGACGGCAAAGCTGGAAACAAGGGCAAGAGATGTATTTGTGAATACGATCAACGGCTTACATGAGCAGGATGATGTTATCCGGTTTAAGATACTGCAACCGTTGAATGCACAGGAGTTGTATTACCTGGCCGTTCTTTCGGATGGATTGATCTATACCTCCAGTTTTGTGAATGGGGTGTATCCTTTGATGATGAAAAAAGTGAATAACCGCAGTGATTCCTTACTGATGCTGCTGAATTTTGATAAGTACAGGAAGTTCATCAAAATGTCGGCCGGCTATAATACCCTCAGCAATTTTCTCAGTTCTTTCCCCGATCCAGACGATGCAGGCAACCTGATGCGGGCCTTTGTAATGAACCTTGAAAAATCTGATGGGCTGGAAGATGGCGTGGATGTAGCTGATTCGTATGCCAGCATTGCAGAAACGGTAAAGCCATTGGCTAATGAAATGCTGGCCAATGTGCAGCGCAACTATCAAAGAAATGCAGCACAGAATAATAAAAGAGGAATGGCAATTTATAATATCCTCAATAAACTTTTTTTATCGGCTGATACACTCAACCAGGTTGATCTGACTAAAGAACTGGGAATACCGCCGGTGTATGAAGTGCCCTTCAAGTCGATGGTCAATGACAGCGGCCGTGTTATCATGCAGGTTTTCTTTTATGGCGATAAGGATGGCCAGGGTATTTTCAAAGGCTTTGTAGGTATGTTCAGCAATGCCAACTGGAAGATCACATCTACTGATAAATGGGTGGCAATCTCTTCAGCTAAAGGAAAACCGGTGACCATCTATGCTAATAAAGCATTACCGGAAGAAGGGGGAGAGGATGAAAAAGCACAGCGGGCATTGGGAGAATACCTGGAGAAGAATAAACTTTATCCCACGATCACCATTCACCGCGGGCATAGTTATTATGCGAACTCAACCATTGAGCAAATGTTCCCGACTTCCAAGATCGTTTTTATGGGGTCCTGTGGCGGTTACCACCTGATCCATGATGTACTGGAAAAAGCATCAGATGCACATATCATCGCTTCCAAACAAATTGGTAAAACAGCGGTAAACAAGCCTTTTTTCCAGCTGCTAACGGAGAAAATAAGGAATGGTAATAATATCGACTGGATACCTTTCTGGAAAGAACTGGAGAAGATGGTGAAAGTGGAAGGATTTGAAGATTATATCCCGCCGTATAAAAATCTCGGGGCTTTATTTATCAAAGCCTATAAAAAGGCAATGGGAGAGGAAGCCGAAAATCAATAAACGGCAAATCTTTCTGTTGGCTTCTGTCTAAATTTGCGGTTCTATTTAATTGTTTATCGTTGCCAGACTCCAAAAAACGTTTTTTTGATATTGCCCAGCTGAAACGGGTTTTTCGGTATGCGGCCCCCTACAAGAAGAAATTCTACTGGTCGGTGGTGCTGGCCATCCTGCTGGCACTCATCACGCCGTTACGTCCTTTACTTATTCAAAGGACGGTGAATGATTATATAGCGAACTCTGTCACTAGTATGGTGATTACAATTACCATCATCCAGGTGGGATTAATACTGGTGGAAACCTTATTTCGTTTTCTTTTTACGTTTACCACTGCGTGGCTCGGGCAATCCGTAGTAAGAGATATGCGGGTGGCCGTGTATAAAAAAATACTGGGATTAAATCTTTCTCAATTTGATAAGACTCCGATCGGCACTTTAACAACCCGAACGATCAATGATATCGAATCCATCAATGATATTTTTGCAGATGGCCTGGTACCGATACTGGCTGATATGCTTTCCATTGTTTGTGTGCTGACCTATATGTTCATCGCCGACTGGCAATTAACGCTGATCGCATTGATCCCTTTCCCCATCATCATTATTGCCACATATTATTTTAAAGAGAGCATCAATAAATCATTCTTTCGGGTACGAAATGCAGTGGCTCACCTGAATGCATTTGTGCAGGAGCATTTAACAGGCATGTCGGTGGTACAGGCCTTTGCATCCGAAGAAAGAGAGTACAAAAAATTCAATGCTATCAATAAGGAACACAGGAATGCGAATGTCAAAGCCATTTTTGCGTATTCGGTTTTCTTCCCGGTGGTGGAGATTGTGCTGGCATTGTCGATTGGTCTTATCGTATGGTGGACCTCCAAAGAAGCACTGCAATTACAGCAGAGCCAGCAGGGAACAGTCATCTCTTTTATTCTTTGTCTCAATTTATTGTTTCGTCCGTTGCGGGTGATCGCTGATAAATTCAATGTGTTGCAAATGGGCATCATTGCCAGTGAACGGGTTTTTAAAGTACTCGATAACGATGATTTTATTCCTGAATCACATGAAAGTGCTTATAAGCCGGCCGGGCAATTAAAAGGGAAGATTGATTTTGATAAAGTATGGTTTGCTTATACCCATGAGAATTATGTTTTGAAAGACGTAAGCTTTTCGGTTAAACCCGGAGAAACGGTGGCCATTGTGGGACATACGGGCAGTGGTAAGACCACCATCATCAGTTTACTGAACAGGTTATACCATATTCAGAAAGGCACCATTCATATTGATGATGTCAATATTGATCAGTATGACCTGGATACATTACGAAAGAATGTGGGAGTGGTGTTGCAGGATGTTTTCCTGTTCTCCGGTTCGGTGATGGATAATATCACACTGCGGAACCCGGAGATAACAAGCCAAAAAGTGATCGAAGCAGCCCAACTGATCGATATGCATGATTTTATTATGCAGTTGCCGGGTGGCTACGGTTATAATGTAATGGAGAGAGGGGCGACATTATCATTAGGACAACGGCAGTTATTGTCATTTATCCGGGCTATGTTATACAATCCCTCCATTCTTATCCTGGATGAAGCCACCTCTTCGGTAGACACGGAAAGTGAAATGCTGATACAGCAGGCTATTGACAAGCTGATCAGGGGAAGAACTTCTATCGTGATAGCCCACCGCCTTTCCACGATCCGCAAAGCGGATAAGATCATAGTGCTGGATAAAGGGGAAGTAAAAGAAGCCGGCACCCACGAAGAGTTGCTGTTGAACGGGGGCTTTTATTCCCGTTTGCATGAAATGCAGTTTGAAAAACACCGCCCGGTTACAAAATAAAAAAACCACTCCTGGAAAGGAGCGGTTTTGAACACGAGATCAAATGCGCAAATAAAAGAGTTGCACTTTTTAAGCAAGGCTGGCAGAAATGAATGTTCCATCAGCCCGGAAAAAAGCCTTCCAGCGAACCGTTCCAACAAAGAATTTCACTTTCCACGTATTTCCGTCTTCGGCCTGCCATTCCATGCGGGTGGCAGTGGGGTAGCGGGCAGCAAAGGAAGCCTGGACAGCGGCCGGTAAGTTGGATGGAGGCGGAACAGGTGCATCATCAGCGCCGCGGCGACCGGCAATAGTGCTGTTGTCGGCATTGGGACTTACGGATGGTTTCTGGCAGGAAGCAAAAAGCAGGCAAGCAGCCAAAGCAGGGAGCAAAAGGGTGTTTTTCATGACTAAACTGTTTAAAATATTCAATAATGTTTACAGCAATAGGTCAACCCCAAAAATGCTTTTGTAACTGCTGGTCATTTTTTGCTTAATTCAAGGTTTTTCATGGTCACCCCCTTATCTTTGCGGCAAATTTCAGGATGGGTATGAGTCACAGGCTAATAAAATCCTTTACTGTAGCGGCTTTCAGCATATTTTTATCAATTATTTCCCTGCCATCTTTTGCAGGTGACGGAGGCCATGGTGAGGGTGATAAAGCGGAAAAATTTAATGCGTCAGAAGTCATCTTTGGCCACGTCCTGAACGGCCATGAATTTCACTTTTTTGGTGTTTCGGTTCCCCTGCCTGTTAT
>JAEUVP010000441.1 GCA_016786805.1 Chitinophagaceae bacterium
ACGGCATTCATCACCACCAGTTTTTGCCAATCGCTCCCTCCCTCTGAAATATTATACGCAGCCATTGAACCATCTTTGCTGAAGCTGATACCGGCTAATGACGTAGTACCATCTTTGGAAAAACTGTTGGGATCCAGAAACACTTCTGCCTCTTTGCCATCACCAGCTTCCCGGTACACAACCGACTGGTTCTGCAAACCGGAGTTTTTATAGTAGTAGGTAAACTTGCCTTCTTTAAATGGTGCTGAATATTTTTCATAATTGAATAAGGCTTCATAGCGTTTCCGGATCGCTTCCCGGAAAGGAATTTGTGACAGGTAGGCATTGGTCACTTCGTTTTCTGTTTTCACCCAGGCTGCTGTTTCGGCACTGGTGTCGTTTTCCAGCCAGCGGTACGGGTCAGCTACTTTCGTTCCGAAATAGGTATCAAAGACAGTACTGTCTTTACGGGTTACAGGATATTTCACTTCAATAGGTTTTAATTCGCTTAATGTGGCCTGTTTTTTCTCTTCATTGTTACAGGCAGTTACTAAAACCACGGCCAGTAGTGGCATCCATAGTTTGTTCATGGTTGTTGATTTAAACAGAAAGGTAATTTTTTGAGGACAGAAAAAAAACAGTTTACACACATTTTTAGTTTTACTATCTGATAAATAAAGGCCGTTTCTCTATATTCATGGTCTGTATGGATATTGTTCTGAGTATTCTTGTTGCACTGGCCCTGCTGGTATTATTATTCCTGCTGCTGATCCGTAAAAGAAAAAAGAAGCAGGCTATACAACCTGTGCCGGCCAGCTACCGGGAGCTGTTAAGCCAGGGAGTTCCTTTTTACCAGCAACTGGATCAGACCCAACAAGAGCTCTTTGCCAACCGGGTGCAGCATTTTATTGCCAGCACCCGCATCACCGGAGTCAACACCGTGGTTGAAGAAATTGATAAAGTATATGTGGCGGCCAGCGCCGTCATTCCCACTTTTGGTTTCCCGGATTGGGAATATATCAATATCAACGAAGTGCTGTTGTATCCCGATTCATTCAACCATGATTTTGAACAGCAGGGTACTGACCGCAGCATACTTGGTATGGTGGGCACCGGTGCCTACGAAGATGTGATGATCCTTTCCCAGCATGAACTCCGGCAGGGATTTCTTAATAAAACAGGAAAGAGCAATACCGCTATTCATGAATTTGTGCATCTTGTTGATAAGACGGATGGCAGTACGGATGGTGTCCCTGAATTTGCTTTGCAACACAACTATGTTTTGCCCTGGCTGGACCTGGTACATAAAAAAATGAAACAGATACTGGCTAACCGGTCAGATATCGATCCCTATGGCGCAACCAACCAGGCAGAGTTCTTTGCTGTGGTTGCTGAATACTTCTTTGAACGTCCTGATCTTTTAAAAGAAAAACACCCTGATCTCTACGAAGTATTATCCTCCATCTTCCGGCAGCAGCCAGCGGGTAAAATGAAATAGGCCGGCCCGTTTTACAGTAAAGTTTACCGGTAGCTTCCGGATATCAAGCAGCAATGCCCCTTCATCAAAGGTATTTTTATTCCCCTTTCCCAAGATGTTCCTTTATGCTGACAAAGATGCTTAACCCATCTTCCTTATTCTTTCATTAAAAATATTTAATTATGAAACCTCTAATTAAAAAAATGCCTGTACTGCTGGCAGCATTGGTAGCAACCTGTTTTGCTTTTATGTCTTTCACTGCTCCTAAAGGCGGCGAAGGATTTGAGATCTTCCTGGATAACAAAGTAGTGCTGCAAAAATTCGGTAACCAGATGAACACTGTATCCGTTTTAGAATTAGATGCTGCTGCGATGAACGGGGAACTGCAGGTAAAGTATCATCACTGTGGCCAGGTGGGTAAGAACAGGGTCATTACAATAACAAACGGGGAAGCCAAAGTGCTGAAAACATGGCGCTATGATGATGCAAAACAGCAGGCGGCTTCCATGTCCTGCTCCGTCAAAGAAATTATTACCCTGCAAAGTTCCGGGACTGAAAAACTGAACCTGTATTATTCCTCCAGCGAATTACCAGGCGGAAGATTACTGGTGTCCATTGTTCCAAAAGCAAAAGCAGTAGTAAAATTATAAAGAAAAGGCCGGTGTTATAACCGGCCTTTTCTTTATTTCAACAGCTTGCTGAACTTTGCGAGTTCGGTTTTCTCTGCTGCTGATAATGGTTCATTGTTATCATATTTCGACTGAAAGAAAAGTACCCGTTTGTGCTGCGGGTATTTGGCCAGGATGGAGGCAATCATTTGCCCGGTGCTTTCATCCTTCTCATACAACGGAACGGTTGCGGGCAGGGCTGATCTTTCTTTGGTATGTTTCTTTTTTATGATTGCTTCTAATGTAGCCAGTTTGCTGGCCGGTATCGTGCTGATCTTTGATGCTTTGCTGTG
>JAEUVP010000438.1 GCA_016786805.1 Chitinophagaceae bacterium
AGGAAATGATAAAGTGATGCTCACCGAAAGAGGAACCACCTTTGGTTACCAGGACCTGGTGGTGGATTATCGCAATATCCCCTGGATGCAGGAACATGGTGCGCCAGTGGTGATGGATGTAACGCATTCCTTGCAACAGCCCAATCAAACAAGTGGTATCACCGGTGGCAACCCGCAACTGATCGGCACTATTGCCAAAGCAGCGATTGCAACCGGCGCTGATGGTTTGTTTATTGAAACGCATCCCAACCCGGCCGTGGCAAAAAGTGATGGAGCAAATATGTTACGATTAGACCTGCTGGAACCATTACTTGAACAGGTATTGAAGATCAGGAAAGCGATTATATAAAATAATACCGGTTACTAATCAAAAAGGGTTGTGATAAATAAATCACAACCCTTTTCTTTTATCCTTCTTGCCAATAATTATCTCAGGTCCACTTCTTCCACACCAGGATATTTGCTCTTGTTAAAAACAAATTCAGCATCTGCGATTGCAGTATTCGTTTTCATACTGGTCATCGTGTAGCTATACCGGTTACCGGCATTCTCCAATACTTTGGTACTGTAAATAGTTTTTGCATTCTTATCAACTAGCAGGTACACTTTGTGAAAGGCTTTTGTTTTATCGATAGGGGTCATTTCAATTTCCTGCAAGGTTTTACCCGCCTGTTTCTTTTCGCCATTCAGGATATAATAAAAATCTTTATCGTAGAAATTGGTAAATAATTTTTGCGGGGTGATCGTTCCGCCGGAAGCATCCAGGTTGCTGATGGTTACTTCATTGGCGGCTTTATCATAATTCCAGACCGTTTTTCCATCACAAAATATTTCCTGCCCGCTGAAGCTTACCCTGTATTTAGTGCCTTTCATTTTCAATGTACCCGTTTTGGTAGATAAGACTTTACCCGCTGCATTTTCCACGGTGTATTTGAAGCCGGCCTGAACCGATGTAAAGGTTTTGAATTTGGCACTGACAGCATCCAGCACTTTTTTAGCTTCCGGGTCGTTACGGGTAGGATTGGTTTGTGCAAATGATACAATACCACTCAGGAATACTATAGCTAACAGGTAAACTTTCTTCATCATATTATCTTTTTTATAGACGGGTGCAAAGATAGGGTCTCTTTGTTGTTATCAGGACTGACAATCATCAGGCCGGGTTGCAAGGGATTATTCCTTCTTAACAGTATCCTAACCCAATGCATCCAGGTGTTGTTGCAGATCAATTTCTGTTTTAATTAATACATCACGGGCCTTGCTTCCCTGGTTGGGTCCCACAATACCTGCTGCTTCCAGCTGATCCATCAGTCTGCCCGCCCGGTTGTAGCCCAGTTTCATTCTCCGCTGCAATAACGAAGTGGAACCGATTTGGTTCTGTACGATCAGCCGGGCCGCATCTTCAAATAAAGAGTCACGGTCGCCCAGGTCAAAATCCTTTCCTTCCAGTTCTTTCTCATCAATATATTCCGGTAAGAGGAATGGTACCGGGTAGCCTTCCTGGTAACCGATAAACTCCACCACCCTGTCTACCTCTGGTGTATCCACAAAAGCACATTGCAAACGCACCAGCTCGCCATTATAACTGACCAGCATATCACCCTTACCGATCAGTTGCTCGGCACCACCGGTATCGAGTATCGTCCTGGAGTCGATTTTTGTAGAAACCATGAAACCAATACGGGCCGGGAAGTTGGCTTTGATGGTGCCGGTGATGATATTCACCGAAGGCCTTTGTGTGGCAATGATCAGATGGATACCTACGGCACGGGCCAGCTGCGCCAACCGGGCAATTGGCATTTCAATTTCTTTACCGGCAGTCATGATAAGGTCCGCAAACTCATCGATCACCAGTACAATAAACGGGAGGAACTGGTGCCCTTTCTCGGGGTTCAGTTTTCTTGATACAAACTTTTCGTTGTATTCTTTGATATTCCTGCAACCTGCTTCTTTCAGCAGGTCATAGCGGTGATCCATTTCAATACAAAGAGCATTCAGTGTATTGATCACTTTTTTTGTATCCGTAATGATCGCTTCTTCCTCATTGGGCAATTTTGCCAGGAAATGTTGTTCAATACGGCGGTAAATACTCAGCTCTACTTTCTTGGGATCAACTAAAATAAATTTCAGTTGTGAAGGATGCTTCTTGTATAACAAAGAAACGAGGATCGCATTTACTCCCACCGATTTACCCTGCCCGGTAGCACCGGCCATCAGCAGGTGAGGCATACTGGCCAGGTCAACAATAAAATTCTCGTTATCGATTTTCTTACCCAATGCAATGGGAAGCGAAAAAGTATTATTCTGAAATTTTTCCGAAGACAACAAGGTCTTCATGCTGACGATAGTCTTGCGGGCATTCGGCACTTCAATACCAATGGTTCCCTTACCGGGAATCGGCGCAATGATACGGATACCCAGGGCAGATAAACTAAGGGCAATATCATCTTCCAGGTTCTTGATCCGGGAGATACGAACACCTGCAGCCGGTATGATCTCATACAATGTAACCGTGGGACCAACAGTAGCAAATATTTTTTGTATCTCGATGGAATAGTTCCGGAGGGTGGCAATGATCTGGTTCTTGTTATTCTCCAGTTCATTAGTATCCTGTACGATCTTTTCACTGCCATGACTATCCAGCAGGTCGAGTGTTGGATACTTATAATTCTTTAAACCAAGTATAGGATCATATTTTTCAGCAATAGCCGGTGTGGAAGGTTTAACAACATCCGTCTCAGGAGTCTCATCCGGCACAACCTTTATTTCCAGCTCAAGATCATCGGCAGAAGGTATTTTTTCAACCGGCTTTTCTTTAACTGGTTTAAAATCCTGCGGCACCGTTACCGGCAATTCTTTGGTTCCGGCCAGGTCATGTTCATGCATGATCTCACTGACGATCTCCTTTTCCAGCGTTGGCTGCTGTTGTTCTAATATGGCTGCTTCGTCTTCCAGCGGTTCTTCTTTTTCAATGATCTTGAATTCGGGCAGTGCCTCTTCCTTATTAGGATTAAGGATCATTCCGCCGGTTGTTTTCATCGAATT
>JAEUVP010000456.1 GCA_016786805.1 Chitinophagaceae bacterium
AAAAGGGTGGATCGTATTTTTTCGTTTTTTCAGGAACAGCTCTATTAAACCTTTTATTAGCAGAAGAATAAAAAGTCCCGCCTCTTCCGAAGCGGGACTTATACTTATGTTACTACCGAATCACGACTACTGACTACTCCTGTCTATTTATACATTTCCTCCTTCAACCCTTTCACTCGATCATCTTCCAGGTATTCATCAAAACTCATCAGGCGGTCAATGATACCCTTCGGTGTCAATTCGATTACCCGGTTGGCTACTGTTTGCATAAAGGTATGGTCATGGCTCGTTAATAACACGATGCCTTTATAATCGGTGCACTGTTCGTTAAAGCTCTGGATACTTTCAAGGTCCAGGTGATTGGTAGGCTGATCTAATAAAATAACATTCGGGCTTTGCAGCATCATCCGGCTCAGCATGCAACGTACTTTTTCGCCACCACTCAATACATTTGTTTTCTTGAGTACATCATCGCCACTGAATAACATCTTACCTAAGAAACCACGGAGGAAAGGTTCATCCACATCTTTGACATGATCCGGAACATACTGGCGGAGCCAGTCCATCAGGTTATCTTCCCCGGTAAAGAACTCACTGTTCTCCTGTGGCAGGTAGGCATGAGTAACCGTTGTCCCCCATTCATAAGAGCCGCTGTCAGCAATAGTATTAGCCGTAATGATATTAAAGAAACTGGTCACCGCCAGCGGGTCACGGCTGAGGATAGCGATCTTATCGCCTTTATTCACGGTAAACGTTACATCTTTGAACAGCACACGGCCATCCACCGACTTGGATAATTTTTCAATGTTCAGTATCTGGTTACCCACTTCCCGCAGCGGCTGGAAAATGATACCGGGATATTTCCGGTAACTCGGTTCGATCTCTTCAATACTTAATTTCTCCAAGGCTTTCTTACGGCTGGTGGCTTGCTTGCTTTTTGAAGCATTCGCACTGAATCGGGCAATGAAGTCGATCAATGCCTGCCGCTTCTCCTCTGTTTTTTTGTTCTTATCATTCACCTGGCGGGCCATCAGTTGGGATGATTCATACCAGAATGTATAGTTACCGGTAAATATCTTGATCTTCTGACGGTCCACATCGGCCACATGTGTACATACCGCATCCAGGAAGTGGCGGTCATGACTCACCACGAGAACGATGTTCTCATAATCCGCCAGGAAATTCTCCAGCCAGCTGATTGTTTCTATATCGAGACCGTTGGTCGGCTCATCTAATAATAGAATATCGGGGTTACCGAAGATGGCTTGTGCCAGTAACACCCTTACTTTTAAATTGGAAGGAATATCCTTCATCAAGGCGCTGTGAAATTGTTCTTCCACACCCAGTTCACCCAGGAGGGTTCCGGCATCGCTTTCCGCAGTATAGCCACCCAGTTCACCAAACTCACCTTCCAGTTCACCGGCACGCATACCATCTTCTTCCGTAAAGTCTGCCAGTGCATAAATTGCTTCTCTTTCTTTTGCTACTTTCCAGAGCTGGCTATGCCCCATCATCACGGTATTCAATACGGTTTGCTCATCAAACTCAAACTGGTTTTGTTTCAGTATCGCCATCCGTTCACCGGGTGTGATGGTTATCGTTCCTTTATTGGCTTCTATCTCGCCACTCAATATTTTCAGGAAGGTACTTTTCCCGGCACCATTGGCACCGATCACCCCATAACAATTGCCCTTGGTGAAATTGAGGTTCACTTCTTCAAACAATACCCGTTTACCGTAAGCCAGTTTCAGGTCTTTTACACTGATCATTGTTGCTGCTGATTTTAAGGCGGCAAAGGTAAGGCTTACCAGCCGATCTGTCACAGCGATTTTCACCCTTGAAAGAGGGCCTTGCCTGCACAAAAAAATCCCGTTCAGTTGTAGGCTGAACGGGATTGAAGTATAAGCAATTGGTTTTAAGCTGTTCTTACTGGATCAGCACATTGCCTTTAGCAATACGCTTACCAGACACATCTCCCACTACCACATAGTACAGGCCTTTGGCCGCGGGTTTGATATCCAGGTTCAGCAAGGTATAAGAACCTGTTACCGCAAATTTCTCATGATGCACTTTGGCTCCTGCTGCATTATAAATCGTAATCGTACGGGAGGATGCTGCGCCGGTACTGTTATAGTAAGCTACCTGGAACACTCCATCATTCGGGCTCGGGAAGATGAACAACCTTTCACTCGCCTGTGCTGTAATAGCCACTACCGCTGACTGGTTAGAACATACCAGTGTGCTGGGCCAGGTTTCCTGGATACGAACCTGGTAATCTCCCACTTGTTCTACATTCACTGTTCTTGTATTACCAGGATTAGCAACCGGGTTGGTATTAAAGAACCAGCTTGTTGTCAGTACACCACCTGTTGAAGCACTTGGTGTGGCTGTCAGCGTGGTGCTTTGTCCCGGTAGCAGTGCAGTTAACGGCGCTGCGGCTAAAGCTACAGTTGGTAACTGTCGTACTGTTAATGTTGCAGCACCTGATGTGGTCTGATTCGCTCCAAAACAAGTAGCATTAGATAAGATGCAACGGTATTGATAAGTACTTATCGCTGTAGTAGCACCGGTAATAGTTAGTGTGGCTGTTGTTGCACCGGAATAAGGTGCCGCATTTGCTACATTCACAAAACCCGTTCCGGGGTTCACCTGCCATTGATAAATGATTGTCTGTGTACTGCTTCCCGTTACACTGAACGAAGTATTACTTCCTGAACATATTTCTGAGTTCACCGGCTGCGCTGTAATAGCAACAGGATTGATCACTGTTAAAATAGCTCCTGTTGAGTTGGCTGCTGGTGCACAGGTTCCTGTTACCACCACTCTGTAACGATATGTATTCATCGCTGCTGTTGCACCGGTGATCGTTAATGTAGTAGTGGTTGCTCCTGCATACACACCACCGTTTGTAATATTCGTATATGTTGCACCACCATCCGTACTTACCTGCCACTGGTAACCGATACCGGTTCCTGTTGCTGCTGCACTGAACGATGTATTACCACCGAGACAGATGGTTGAGTTAGCAGGGTTCGTTGTTACTGCCGGTAATGTATTCACCGTAAGGATACCTGCATTCGATACTCCCGGTGTTGTACAGGTCGCATTCGACAACTGGCAACGGTAACGATACGTATTTAACGAGAACGTGGCTCCGGTAATATTCAGTGTTGCAGCAGTGGCTCCGCTGTAAACACCTGCATTCGCAACGTTGGTCCAGGTGGTACCACCATCCGTACTTACCTGCCATTGATAAATGATACCTGCGCCACTGCCAGCAACAGTAAAGCTGCTGTTACTGCCTTCGCATACAGTAGCATCAGTTGGTTGCGTTGTTACTGCAACAGATGTTACTACTGTCAGTATTGCCCCGTTTGAGTTCACTGCCGGAGGACAACTGCCCGTAACAACACAACGGTAACGGTTACCGCTTAAACCAGCCGTCAGGCCCGTTAATGTGAGGCTGCTTGTTGTTGCACCACTGTAAATTCCGCCATTGGTAATATTGTTATAAGTACCACCACCATCAGTGCTCAACTGCCATTGGTAGCCTAAGCCACCACCTGTTGCAGTTACATTGAAAGTATGATTGCTGCCCGCACACAAAGTAATATCCTGTGGTTGTGCAGTTACAGCAGGTGCTGCGTTCACTGTTAATATACCCGCATTCGAAGTACTGCTGCCGCACTGCGTGGAGGCAATACAACGATACCAGTTATTGTTCAAACCTATAGTTGCACCGGTGATCGTTAAAGTATTTGTTGTAGCTCCGCTGTAAACGCCTGCATTCGTTACATTACTGTAAGTGGCTCCGCCATCTGTACTGATCTGCCATTGGAACGCCGTAGCTGTAGCAGAAGCAATACTAAATGATGTATTGTTAGTTACACAAATTGTTGAGTTGGATGGCTGCGTGGTGATAGCAGGACCTGCAGTTCCGGTAATCGTAAAGGTCAGGTTTCTTGTCTGGTTGGGTGCTCCTGTTGCAACACCTGTAATTGTGATTACGTAGGTACCTGCCGCCAGTGTATTGGTATTATTTAATGTAACGATAGAACTATTACCAGGTGTTACAGGGTTAGTGCCGAAGGTTACGTTCGTTCCCGATGGCACACCTGCTGTTGCAGATAAAGTGATCGGGTTACTGAATCCACCATTAGAAGTAGTTCCCAGCGTTACCGACATCGTAGCACCAGCAGGACATGCTGTTGTAACCGGAGCAGGACTGTTAAAGCTGAAACTTGAAACCGGAGCAGTGATCGTAAAGTTAGCATTCGAAATATCAAAGAATATGTTTCCGATCGCTTCTACTTTCACTCTTGCAGTTGTAGTAGCAGGGCCGGGAATATTAAGCGACTCACTGCCATCATTAGGAGTGCTGGCCGCCAATACAGTTGGATAAGTCAATCCTCCGTCAGTAGATAATAGGATCCGTACATTGGCCACATTGAATGGTGCCTGGTCGGTGCCGGCCACGTTCCAGGTGATAGTTTGTGAAGTACCTCCTGCCCAGCTTTCACCACCATTAGGTGCCGTTACTGCGAATGGAGTTGTACCTGCAACATTGACCTGGAATATTGCTGAAGACTGACATCCGCTGCCGCTTGATACAACGCCACCACCACCAGCACGGTTATCTCTTACTGTTAATCTGAATTTCATGGCCCGGGCAACTGTTGGAAGTGTTTCACCTTTTAAACCACCCATAGTCGCAGCAGGGTTGGCCGGAAATCCGGCAAGTATGACTGCTATATCCGGAAATGTACGATCTCCAGTTGTTTTGGGCACCCTTGATTTAAATAATGGAGAAGTAGTACTTGCTGCACCACCATTCCATGTGGAAGCAGGACCCAAATCCCATTCTTCCCAGCAATATGTTAATGCATCCCCATTAGCATCAGTAGCTGAACCACTTAATGTAAAAGGTGTACTAACCGGGATGGTTAGATTATTATTAAGAAGGGCTGCAATAACCGGAAGAGTGTTGCCGGTGGGCGTTATAACAGCGCAGGAAGCTCCTGAACCTGAAACAACAAAATCACTGATTTCATCAAAACTTACTGGATGAAAGAAAGGATCACTATTGGGTTGAATATTATCTGAAGCACAAATACCGGCATAGGCCTGTATGGTTGTGCCACTACCCACTTCATAAGCAGTGGAAGCATTTCTGTTACCACCACCGCAACTGCTTGTTGTGCTGTTGAAGGTATGGTTACCTCCAAACTGGTGGCCCATTTCATGCGCCACATAGTCAATGTCATATGCATCGCCGGTAGGACTCGGGCTACCTGTAATTCCTCTCGCTTTATTTGCTGTACATACAGATCTTAATTGCGCCAAACCGCCGCCACCGGTGCTGAATGTATGTCCTATATCATAATTTGCCGGGCCAATATTGGCATCTATTACCACCTGGCTTTCATTAATAAGAGTGCCGGCACTATTATTCCCGTTGAACGGATCAGTGCCTGCATTCAAAAATTCAATAAGATTATTATTGGCCACGAGCACCATCCTCACAGCCACTTCCTGCTCATATACACCTACCACCCTATTAACTGTTGTAACAATTGCATTATGCAAACGTACTGGATCAGAACCGGCTGCAACACCGGGTGCCTGGGCATATTCGCCTGTACAAGCTACCGCAAGTCGGTAAGTACGCAAATCTGTACCTAAGCATACCGCATTAGTATTTTCAGGACGCATAGCCATTGGGTCAGCCGGGACTTCGCATAAAAAATCATCTGACCGGTTGAGATCAGCCCTGAAATAGCTTATATAATTATTTACATCACCCCTTGCAAAGGGGTCAATATAATAGGAACCTTTTGCAGTCAGCACCTGTGCGTGAAATCCGTTAGGCCCGATATCAAACCTGATGGAGGCATAAGGATCATCAATCCCCTGCCCCGCAAAAGTTCTTATTTCTGAAAACCTGGCCTGTAAAGCTGGTTCCTGTATACTGCTCTCCCAAACCCGGAATTTGGCAGTTCTTCCATCTGGCATCGGTAGCTCCATCACCGGCATCTGGTTGCGGTTGGCCCTGGCGGCCTGTTCCGAAGGTGCAGAAAATAAAAAACTTCTCATTGACTGAATATCCAGGGATGCATTCCTGAATTGGGAAGGTATAATAACTCTTTGCCCAACAGACGGAATAGTCCTGTTTGCTCCTGCATCAGAAAAAAAATTGTTTTGTGCAAACAATGAAAATGAAATGAACAGAAGAGTAAATACGGTAAGTGTAAATTTCCTCATACAGATAATTTTGGTAAGAAACAATGCTTAATAAATCGAAAATATGGGGCATTCTGTTGCCCGGTCAAAAATGCCAATAAATGTAGGATTTATTGTTGAATCAGCAATAAGCATGGATGGAGTATAATAAGTCTCCCCTGAAAATTGCTAAAAGCCTTCCATTCAGAGGGATCGGGACTTTTTACCTGACATAGAAAGGATTGCCGGAAAGGCAATCCTTTCTATCCTGAGACTAGTCAGACAAAATCCTGCCAGTTGATAAGCATACTGGTAATTATCATAATGTAAACGTCCCTGTTTGTGGCAACGAACTCACCGGCACTCCGCCGATCACATAATTTAATACACAGCTGTAACCGTATGTTACACCTGTAGGTATTGAGCTGACAAAATTTCCGTTTGAGGCAATAGCTACTGTAGTAACATTTGTAGGATTACTCAGCGGCCAGTATTGGAGCACTCCGCCTGTAGGACATACAAATTGAGGTGGCGGGCATGTAAGTGAACAATCGGTTCCAACATAAATGCTACCAGGTCCTCCTGCAGGTACTACAGAGACTCTTGCCATTGATGAAGCATACTCAGCAGCCGTTAAACCGCCTTTCATATCTCCCGACACAGTTATCGGTGTGCAGTTATTGGAAAAACCCGAAAGCAGGTCAAGACTAAAGTTGCCTATATCGGAAGGCCACGCGGAAGAAGGAGCCGGAACACTGGTAAGCTGGTATTCATATACTCTCACCATTTCACAATAACCATCCCACTGCCAGTCCTTACAGTCAGGATCTACTAAACTTTCACTGCTGCTGATTAACGTGGCACTGATGGGAAATCCAAAATACATATCCGTAAAACTGGCCGACTGGGGAGCCAACTCATAGCCGCTTCCCACATAATCATACGAATAAATAAGGTACCTGATATCCCATGAACTCGCAGGGCATCCTGAGGCTGTCACCTGCAGGATGTAAATGAAATCAGAAATATGTTCCCCGCACCCCCCTCTTGCTGCAGTATTCCCCTTTTGTGCTCTTGCTTTTTGTAGCCATGCATTTTTGGCGGCAGCTACCTGCTGCTCTGTTGCCCTGTAAATAAGAGTTGAAGAATTCTTGCCGGAAGTTGTCGAGGTCAACTCACTGCTTTTCGGATTTTGCGTGGTCGTATCTCTTTTACACCCCACAGCAAAGAGGATAACTAAAAGAAGCAAATAGAATGGCCGGAGCCTGGTAATGGTTTTTGTTTGTTTCATATAAAAAAGGTTTTACTGAACTTAAATTTTATTTTAAAGACAGCCATTACCGGAATATGAAAAGATCAAAAACTAATGGTTAGCATACCCGTTTTGTAAGGGTTATTGTATATAAAAAAATAATTATGTGCCTGACAGGGGCAACTTCCGGCACAAAAAAATCCCGCTTCTTTGCAGAAGCGGGATCTTGTATTTCGTATGGTATTGTTCGTACCTGGTTAGTAGCCCATGCCACCCATATCAGGTGCGCCATGAGAATGGGGTTCTTCTTTCTTTGGTTTGTCAGCCACCACACATTCAGTGGTCAGCAACATACCAGCAATTGAAGCGGCATTCTCTAACGCCACACGGCTCACTTTAGTAGGATCGATAACACCGGCTTTGAACAGGTTCTCATAGACTTCAGATCTTGCATTGAAGCCATAATCACCTTTGCCTTCTTTTATCTTTTGTACCACGATAGAACCATCGATACCTGCATTAGCGGTCAGGGTACGAACGGGCTCTTCCAGTGCACGGCGAACGATCGCCATGCCGGTTTGCTCATCAGCAATCTGGCCTTTTACTTTTGGATCCAGTGCTTCGATGGCACGGATATAAGCCACACCACCACCGGGAACGATACCTTCTTCCACTGCCGCTCTTGTGGCGTGTAAAGCATCGTCAACACGGTCTTTCTTTTCTTTCATTTCCATTTCTGTAGCCGCACCGATATATAATACAGCCACACCACCGGCTAATTTAGCCAGGCGTTCCTGTAATTTTTCTTTATCGTAATCAGAAGTGGTGTTCTCCACCTGTGCTTTGATCTGGTTAACACGGGCAGTGATATCGGCTTTCTTGCCTTTACCACCAACGATAGTCGTGTTGTCTTTATCAATAGTTACAGATGCAGCCTGTCCTAATGTTGTTAAGTCAGCACCTTCCAGTTTGTGACCTAATTCTTCGCTGACAACAGTACCTGCAGTCAGGATAGCAATATCAGTCAGCATTTCTTTTCTGCGGTCACCAAAGCCCGGAGCTTTTACAGCTGCCACTTTAATAGTGCCACGCAGCTTGTTCACTACCAATGTTGCCAAAGCTTCACCTTCCAGGTCTTCAGCAATGATCAGTAAGGGACGGCCGCTTTGTGCCACTTTCTCCAGGATGTGGAGAATATCTTTCATAGAAGATATCTTCTTATCATAGATCAGGATGTATGGATTCTGTAATTCAGCTTCCATCTTTTCGCTGTTCGTAACGAAATAAGGAGAGATATAACCACGGTCAAACTGCATACCTTCCACCACATCAACGGTAGTATCAGTACCTTTTGCTTCTTCCACGGTGATCACACCTTCTTTACCCACTTTTACAAACGCTTCAGCGATCAGTTTACCAATGGTTTCGTCATTGTTAGCAGAGATCGTTGCTACCTGCTGAATTTTTTTGGTATCGTTACCTACAGTTTGTGACTGACCTTTCAGGTTTTCCACCACGAGGCTAACCGCTTTGTCAATACCACGTTTCAGGTCCATCGGGTTGGCACCGGCTGCCACCATTTTCAAACCTTCGCTAATAATAGATTGTGCCAGCACAGTAGCTGTAGTAGTACCATCACCTGCAATGTCTGCAGTTTTAGAAGCTACTTCTTTCACCATCTGTGCACCCATATTCTCAATGGGATCTTCCAGTTCAATTTCTTTTGCAACGGTAACACCATCTTTCGTTACCTGTGGTGCACCAAATTTTTTCTCGATCACTACATTACGGCCTTTAGGACCTAATGTCACTTTCACGGCGTTGGCTAATGTGTCCACGCCTTTCTTCATCTTGTTTCTTGCTTCAATGTCGAAGAAGATTTGCTTTGCCATAATAGTTCAATTTGTTAATTAGTAATTTAATAATGAGGTTGAAAACTGAAGTACCAGTATCCAATTGGCACATCTTCAAATTTTCAAATTAAACGATCGCCAGTATATCCGATTCTCTCATGATCAGGAAATCCTCACCATCGATCTGGATCTCAGTGCCGGCATATTTGCCATATAAAACGGTATCGCCTGTTTTTACAGTCACCGGTTCATCTTTTTTACCAGGACCGGCAGCGATCACGGTACCACGTTGTGGTTTTTCTTTTGCTGTATCGGGGATGATAATGCCACCAGCAGTTTTTTCTTCGGCAGCTGCTGCTTTCACAATTACCCTGTCGTGAAGCGGGGTAACATTGACTTTCTTAGCCATAGTTGTATTGATTTTGAGTTTTTTGATAAGAAGCTGTCCTTTTTACTAAGGGACGGCGAAGGTACAGGAAATACTATGCCACGGGGGCAGGAACGGAAAAATTTTCAGTTATGCACCCGTTAACCCCAAAATAGCCCGACAGATCAGGGCTTTTTTGCAGCCGAAGTGCCAAATTTTCACAACGACCTGTTTTTGCCAATAAAAAAGACTGCCAGATTATGACAGTCTTTTTAAGAATAAGATCAAAATACCTGCTATTGCGCAATTACCTGCTGCGAGTACTGTTTTCCATCTACAATCACCACCAACTGGTAAACCGCACGGCTGGCTTTTGCAGAACCGGTGTTCAATAATACCTGCTGTTCGCCGGGTGCAGCTTGCTGCCTCGCCACCAGTCTTCCGCTCAGATCAAGGAGCCGGATATCCACTTTAGTTTGCGGTGCTTTCACAAACCGGATACTGATCTGATCCCGGAAAGGATTATTTAAAACCAGCATATCCTGTTGCAGACCTGCGATCCTGATCAGTACCACGTTGCTGAGTTTATTGTTGCCATCCAGATCCACACTCCTGAGCCGGTAATGATTAGCCTCTGTTAACGGCTCCTTATCCAGGTAACTGTAATCAAGACGGCTGTTGCTGTTACCGGCGGCATTGATCGTGGCAATGGTTCTGTAATCAGTCCCGTTATATGATTTCTGCAACTCAAAATGTTTACTGTTCAGTTCACTCACCGTTGTCCACTGGAGTAACACAGCTTTACCCTGCTGTGTGCCTTTGAATGCAGAAAGTGTTACTGGCAATAGTGAAGCATGGGTTCCTGTAAAAAGTCCTCTTCCATGAGTAGCCACAGCAATCTTATTATCACTGGTTCTTATCCGGATCATATCTGTTCTTACATTGCCCATACCGGTATTATTGGCTACCCAAACGGTAGAGGCCCCGTTGGACAGGTTAGTGGACCAAACCCCCAGTTCAGTAGCCAGCAGGATGCCGCCTACGGCATTAACAAAGGTATTGGGAGAAAGTCCCGCAGGCATAAACTTGCAACCACGTACTGGCATATCAGGCAGGTTGCCCTCAATAGCTGTCCAGGTGGCCCCGGCATTAGCAGTTTCCCAAACACTTGTAACCCCAAAATTGGAAAGGGTCAGTATCACATGATTGGCATCCCCGGGTTCAATGTCTAAAGAAGAAATATAATTTCCTGAAGTGGCGATCCCTGCCGGTAAGGTGACGGCTGTGGATGTTGCGGTTGCACTTGCATCATCAATAATATAAAGTTCAGGGGCCACTAAAGCTGCTGCATTATCTGCCGTCGAAAAAGCCACCCACACCCTGTTGCCATTCGGATCTTTTTTAATAGCCGACACGGCATGGTTGGTACTGGAGGCCACATTAGTGATAGATGCGGAAGATGGTGTTCCGGTAATGGTTAATATTCTCCTGAAATTCCGTACTGCTGCGCCGCAATACATGATATCATTATCAGAATCATAATCAGAAGGGTTGATAAAGCGGTCTGCCGCCAGGTTAATGATCAGCGAAAAACTGGTACCGCCATTGGTCGACCTGTTGAATGTACAACCCGTAAAACTGGTGAACTGGAAATTGGGATTATCCGTATCAATATGACAGAAAGCACCATCACCGCCGCTAACTGTTGTAACTGTGTTGATGCCTGCGGTGGTAAATTTATGTGAACCGTTATCCTGGGCGCCTGCCAATAAATAATTCGATCCTGAAGTGGGGTGAATCGCCAGTCCGTAATACTGCGTCACATTATACCCAAGGTTCTTGTCGACAAAACTGGTGCCTCCATTGGTTGTGTAAAACAATCCGCCATCGCAGCCCACAATAAATTCATCCGGTGAGCCGGGGAAAAATTCAAAGGCATGAATATCTGCATGCACATAGGGTAATGATGCACAACCGGAAGCCCATTGTGTAAGTTGCGACCAGGCCGTGCCCGAATTAGTTGTTTTGAAAACATCCACACCACCCACATAAACGGTTGCATCATCTGTTGGCTTCACACCAAGGATGAGGTCATACCAGGCCTGGTTACGGGTAAAATCAGCATTCGTACTTCCCTGGTCACACCAGTTACCCACGTTAATATTTGACCAGTTTGTTCCTCCATCGATTGTTAGCCTTGTACCACCAGTGCTGCTGGCTCCGCCCTGTGTGGTGGCATACACTTTTAAGTTATCAGTAGGTGAACAGGCCAGCTCAATCCGTTGAAAAGTTCCTGCCGGTGTAATGTTAACCCAGGTTCCTGCATTACCCACTGTTCCGCCAGCGGGTGATTTCCAGATCCTTCCAACAGATCCTGCACTTCTGTCAATCGTACTCGCATAAAGATCGCCACTGGCTGATTGTTCAATATCATAGGCCCGCATATTAAGCGAGGTGGCACAGGAACCTGTGGCAGTTCCTATAACACGGGTCCAGCTGCTGCCATTAGTTGTAGATTTCAACAAACCTCCTGCATTACAAAAGATAGAACGGCAAGCCGCATAGACATCCCCATTCGTGTACACTAATAATTTTTGTACATAACCAAAATCATTCTGGTTTGCACCACCGGTAGTGGTGGAAGCAAGCAGGGTCCAGGAAGTGCCTCCATTCGTTGTTGTATATACACCAAGCCCCCGGATGGCATCAATATTTCCAAACCCCTCTCCCGTACCGACATAAATGACCTGGTTGTTGCCCGGGTGTTGCGCAATACAGGTAATAGCAAGATTAGCACTGATCCCCGCCACCTGTGTCCAGGTGGGTGATGCGTTTTTAAAATTTGTTGTTTTCCATAAGCCACCGCCAACACCACCGGCCCATACCGTATTGCCGGTTCCATCTGCTTTATCAATCAGGATAGCCCGGGTTCTGCCACCGATATTATTCGGTCCCCGCTCCTGCCACACAATATTGGAAGCCTGCACCCTTCCTGACATGGCCATCTCCTGCATCGCTCTTTCAGCAACAGCTATTCTTTCCACAGGCACTTCGCCGGTAGCCGGGTCAAGTGTCATCAAGTATTCACGATGCAGTAGCTGGGAAGGCCCATCCGTTTCCTTTTCTTTTTCTTCCATCGGAAGCATTTCATCTTTTACTACCGACAGTTGTTGTTTTTGTACTTCTGACTTATTATTAATAGCCCAATAACACAGGCCCGCTGCGCCTGCTAAAAAAAGGCTGCCAAGAAAATATTTTTTCATATAGTTGATTTAATGACCGCTCTAAAATATTTCTTTAAAAAGGATATATATACAGATGGGTTTAATTAAATTATCCACGAAAACTGTTTTCTGTGGAAATCCCGTTTACTGATCGTAAAATTCGTTTTCGGATTGCAGTTCTGCCCGTATCAAATACGTTCATACCAATAAAAGGCAAAAGCTTATCTTCGCCCCTTCAAACAGTTCTTAAGCAATGATCAGCAGACGAAATATCAGGGTGAAAGTGATGCAGACCCTTTACACAATAGCCACCCTGGAAAATGAGGCGAAAAGCGGCGAGCCCCGCAAAATTTTACAACAGCATTTTGATGAAAGCCGCACCCTGCTGGTTTACCTGATCTGGTTCCTGACCGAAGTAACCCGTTACGCAGAAAAAGATTCACACCAGCGGGCCGGTAAACATCTCCCCACTTCCGATGATCTCAATGTGAATACGAAAATAGCCGGCAATGAATTGCTCTGGAAAATATTAGAAGACCCTGCATTAAAAGAACAATTCACTACACAAAAGCCGGAACGGATTGCCGACAAAGAACTGATCCGGAAAATTTATCACCAGCTGGCAGAAACCACCGAATACAAAACCTATATCAACCAGCAGGCCCGGGAAAAAAGTGAAGAAAAAAAGATCATTGAATTTATCCTCAACGACCTGATGCTGGCCAATGAATTATTTGTATCCCATATCGAAGAGAACTTCAGCAACTGGGATGATGACGGCGAAATGCTGGTGCAGCTACTGGCAGGTTATATTCAAAAACCGGGCAGCTGCAATTTCAAACAGATTGCCACACCGGATAAAGAACAGTTTGCCAAAGAACTGCTGCAAACGGTAGTTGACAAAAATGAATACCTGCAGGAACTGATCGTACCGAAACTGAAGAACTGGGACCCGGAACGTATTGCCCTGCTTGATATGATCCTCATGAAAATGGGAGTATCCGAATTCCTGTATTTTGAAACCATACCGCCTAAAGTAACCATCAACGAGTACATTGACCTGGCCAAAGAATACAGCACCCAGCAAAGCGGCCAGTTTGTGAACGGTATCCTTGATAATATTCACAAAGAACTGGTGCAGCAAGGCAAAATGCAGAAGACCGACTACAAAAAGGCCTGATCCCTGAAATCACCTTACATTTGCAGTTCTAAAAATCGCAGCACATGAAAACATTTTTTTTGACCCTTGCACTGGCAGCAACACTGCTTGCCTGCAAAACCGGTGATAAAAAAGCAGAAGCCGCAAAACTGACCGAAGAAGACCTGGTCAGCAAACAGGAAGCACTGAATAAACAACTGGCGGATTCCGCCAACTTTACCACCCTCCAATGGCTGGACAGTACTTCTGCAGAACTGGGTACAGTAAAAGAAGGTAAAGTAGTGGAAGTGGCATATAAATTTAAAAATACTGGCACCAAACCCCTGGTCATTGTTAGCGTATCCGCCAGTTGTGGCTGTACCGTTCCGGAAAAACCAGAACAACCCATCATGCCCGGCGAAGAAGGCCTGATCAAAGCTACTTTCGACAGTAAAGACAGGGTGGGCACGGCCAACAAATCAGTATACGTGGTGGCGAATACCAGCCCGAACACATCGCATGAATTAAAATTTCATGTTGAAGTAATTAAGTAATATCGTTTAAACAATCAAATAAACATGTTCCAGATCTATTTATTACAGCAAAAAGCTGCGCAAGGTGGTTTCGGCGGGTTCCAGTTCATTTTCCTCGGGTTAATGATCCTCGTTTTCTGGTTGTTCTTTATCCGCCCACAGGCAAAAAGAGCCAAGAACCAGAAAAAATTCATTGAAGAATTAGGTAAAGGCGAAAAGATCGTCACCATTGCCGGTATCCACGGTACTATCAATAAAGTGAATGAAGACGGTACCTTAAGCATCGAAGTAAGCCCGGGTAGTTATATCAAAATTGAAAAATCTGCGATCAGTATGGACTGGACAGCTGCCCTGAACAAGCCGGCTGCTGCAGATAAAAAATAAACCGTCATTTAACGGAACAAGATTCGTTAAAAGCGTCTGACCGGTATCAGGCGCTTTTTCTATTTTAGCAGCAGCAATTATTTACCCAGTTAAAGCAATATAACCAGTGATAAGGATTGGATTAACAGGCGGCATTGGCAGCGGTAAAAGCACCGTGGCCCGGGTATTTGAAGTACTGGGCATTCCTGTTTATTATGCTGATGAAGCCACCCGGCAACTGATGAATACAGATGCAGCACTGAAAAAAGAGATCATCAGCAACTTCGGGGAAGAAAGCTACAGCAACGGTCAATTGAATCGTCCTTATATCGCCTCCATTGTTTTTAATAATAAAGAAAAACTGGAGCTGCTGAATGCTCTCACCCATCCGGCCACTATTCGTCATGCCAATGATTGGATGCAGCAACAAACCACTCCCTACGTCATCAAAGAAGCTGCGCTGATCTTTGAAAGCGGCTCTGCAGAGAATCTTGATTATGTTATCGGGGTGTCTGCCCCCAAACCATTGCGTATCCAGCGGGTGATGGAAAGAGATCATATCAGTGCTGAAGAAGTACAAAAAAGAATGAGCCGCCAGCTCAGCGAGGATATGAAAATGAAACTCTGCGATTTTGTACTCGTCAATAACGAACAGGAACTGTTAACCCCGCAGGTGCTGACTTTGCATGAACAGTTGCTGAAAAAATAACGCCATTTTAATTTCACCGCACTCCTTTGTATTTTCAGGCAGCCAAACTTTATGGTATGAAAAGAATAGTCATTGCTTTCCTTTTCACTTTCTCCCTGCTGAAATTATCTGCACAGCACAGCACCAATGCCCCGGTAAAGCTTACAGAAAACTCTGTTGTAAAAGATACGACCGGTACGGAATACCCTTATACCATCTGGCAGCAGTTAATGACCACGGGACGTTATATGATCAAACCCGAAAAACCCGCTGATCCTAACACGGCATTTTTTATTATCCGCCTGTCAGATGAAGACTATGCAAAACGAATTAACTCCCTTCCCAAACCACCGGAAAGTAAATATTTCAAAACAGGCAGTAAGTTTTCTTCTTTTAAAACAACTGATATTAATGGCAATAAGATCAATACAAAAAACCTGGCCGGTAAAATTATAGTACTCAACTTTTGGTTCATCAACTGTCCGCCCTGTGTACGGGAAATACCAGAGCTGCATAAATTAGCTGAATCATACAAAACAGACAGTTCCGTTGTTTTTATTGCCGTGGCGCTGGACCAGGCTGCAGATATCCGTGAATTCTTAAAAACACATCCCTTTGGTTACAGCATCGTGGACAATGGCCGTTATATCAGCAACCAGTACAGCATCAACTCCTATCCCACCAACGTCGTGGTATCGCCGGAAGGAAAAGTATATTTCCACTCCTCCGGTTTTGGGATGAGTACTGTTCACTGGATCAAAAAATCGATTGAGGAATTACAGCAACAGCCTCCAAAGAAAGAGGAAGCCGTTGCTGCGCAATAAATTATTTCAGGTTGGCTAAAGCAGCCTTGATACGCTTCCAGCCTTCTTCTATTTTTTCCATGCTGTTGGCAAAAGAAAAACGAACGCAGGCCGGTTCACCAAACGCTTCACCCATCACAGAAGATACATGGGCTGTATTTAATAAGTACATACAAAAATCACCGGAATTAGAGATCGTATTCGTTCCATCGGATTTGCCATAATAGGCACTCACGTCCGGGAAAATATAAAAAGCTCCTTCGGGCTCACCGCATTTGATACCCGGAATTTCACGCACCAGTTCCATCACTCTTTTCCTTCTGCGGGTAAACTCTTCCACCATTTTCATGGAAGGACGCAGGTCCGTGGTCAATGCCACCACCGCTGCTTTCTGTGTTATTGAACTGGTACCACTGGTAAACTGTCCTTGTAATTTTTCACAGGCTTTGGCGATATCAACATTGGCAGCGATATAACCAAGCCTCCATCCTGTCATCGCAAAACCTTTGCTCAACCCGTTCACGATGATCACACGGTCTTTGATGGCGCTAAATTGCGCAATGCTTTCATGTTTGCCTACAAAATTGATATACTCATATATCTCATCCGAGATGATATAGATCTGCGGGTGTTTGGCAAACACTGCTGCCAGTGCCGCTAACTCTTCTTTGCTATAGACTGCGCCACTGGGATTACAGGGTGAAGAGAACAGGAATACTTTTGTCTTCGGGGTAATCGCCGCTTCTAATTGGGCTGCCGTGATCTTAAAACCACTTTCCGGTGTGGTATGAATTTCGACCACTTTCCCTCTTGCAATTTTCACCAGTTCACTGTACGTAACCCAATACGGGGTCGGGATGATCACTTCCTGGCCTTCATCCACCAGGGCCAGTATTGTATTCGCTAAACTTTGTTTGGCTCCTGTTGAAGTAATAATATTTTCCGGTTTATACTCCAGGTTATTATCTCTTTTGAATTTGGTACAGACAGCTTCCCGCAGATCAGGATAACCGGGTACCGGTGTGTAGTGACTAAAGTTGTCATGGATCGCTTTGATCGCAGCTTCTTTGATATGTTCCGGTGTATCAAAATCGGGTTCACCCAAACTAAGATCGATCACATCAATTCCTTTGGCCCGCAGTTCACGGCCCAGCTTTGCCATTTTCAAAGTTTCCGGTTCACTGAAACGCTGCAATAAAGAAGATAATTCCATGTTTGTTGTTTAATGAATCAAAAGATAAAAGAGGTGGGCAAAGCAGGTGCAAATGTAGGAATTTGAAAAAAAGAAGCCGCAGGAAATACAATGAAAAAAAGAGCCGGGATGAAAATCATGACTAACACCTGTTCTGCAATCATTGCTTACCTGTACAGGTAGTGGAAAGAAGACAGGTCCGGTTGCTGTTTCTTTTGCCGCTTTAATTCGTACGCATACAATATACGCCCCAGTTGTTTGAAGAACGGGTAACCAATTTTTTCATAGTCATACTGGTCATCATTGAAAATACCATC
Source organism: Chitinophagaceae bacterium (assembly GCA_016786805.1). Lineage (GTDB taxonomy): Bacteria > Bacteroidota > Bacteroidia > Chitinophagales > Chitinophagaceae > CADEDV01. The sequence goes on from JAEUVP010000456.1 coordinate 17,950, forward strand.
GCTGTTGCAATAGATCACAGCAGAAACCATAAACTCAATATTATTGCTGAAATCTGCTACATAAGCCGCGTCAATAAGAAAACCATAGGCCGTTCCGGTTTTATTGAAGACACGAATAGTAGTATCCGGTGCGGATTTCTCCGCTCCATAATAGATCATTTTTACATAATTATCCCAATAGTCTTTAGGCGAATAAACCGGTGATACAGATTCGCCGGGCCGCATGGACATATAGCGGCGGAGAAAATCATAATCCTCCTTTGTTAAATTGAAACGCTGGTTAGCCGGCACTGATCCGGGAAACATAATGCTGCGGACGATCGCATGTAATGCCGGCAACGACAACCTGTTTTTTTGTGAAAAATCAAAGGGCTCATCTACACGTTTACCTCCCTGCATATAACCAGTTCCCATCCTGGTATTCCGTTCAGCATAGACCAATTTACTTTTTTGGGCAGGCTGCTGGTAAATGATCCTCCCGCTGGTATCCATAAATGTAACCGGGTTGGTGAAACGGTTCTCTGCATCAGGAAGACTGGTACTTAACCGGTGAATGATCTGCACATCCGTATAACCCAGCTGCTGCAAACTGTTATTGATATATTCCTGTCCTAAAAATTCATAGAGCCGGTTGAATGCATCGTTATCACTGACCAATAATATTTTCTTGATATAATGGGCAATGGTGGGCCTCCCATCCGCAGCAGAAGGATCATTACATACTTCGGTTTGTTTTTCTCCTGCGACACCCGTGATCATCGTGCTGTATTTATCCAACCCGGTTATCTTTAATTCATTGAGCTTTTGCAAAGCCAATACTGCAACAGGAAACTTCACCGTGGAAGCGGGATAGAAATAAGTACCCGTGTTCACATTAAAATAGTGATCTGTAAAACGGGCTTTACCATTTTTTTGCCGGTCGATCCGGGTATAGACGACCTGTACACCCAGTTCATTTTTTTGCCGGGCAATAAAATCTAAAAAAGGATCGCCGGATAACAACCCGGTTAAAAAGGAATCATCTTCAGCAGCACGAACAGATCCGGAAAGAGGAGTGGGAGAAGTACAATTTTCCATAAACAGCAAACTCAGGATGACCAACTTGATCAGCAGGCTACTCTTCATATCAGGAAATTAATGAAAAAGCCCGGATTTAGCGCAAAACAGGCTCCGGCCTTCCTGGTTTTAAAACCCTGAAATACACCTGAAAAAAGGCCCCCAGCCTCCCCAAAAAGCCCCTGAAATGCAGTTTCGGGTTCTGCCCGAAAACCCTATCTTTGCCGTCCTTAAATTTTAGGCGAAGCCTTTACCTGCTTAACGATGGCCGGATAAGGCTTATAAAAGTAAATACCCATAACGTATGCAATTCAAAGGTCTGGTCAGATTTTTTGCGATCCTGCTGATTATCTACTCTCTTTACCAACTGTCATTTACCTGGTTTGTAAAAAACCATGAAAAGAAAATGGAAGCCAAAGCTTTTACCTATGTAAAAGCCAACCATGCTGATGCAAAGAAATTTACAAGAGCAGATGATCTTCCGGATTCATTGAAAACAATTTATGATAGTGAACTCAGACGCTTACTGGCCAGCACCAAAGATGAGACCCTGACCTATGGTATCACCGGACCGGTGAGCTACCAGAAAGCTAAAGAAGAAGAACTGAACCTGGGTCTTGACCTGCAGGGTGGTATGAACGTGACCATGGAAGTGGAAATGACCGGCTTGTTGAAAACACTGGCTAATAATTCTAAGGATCCCAGCTTCCTCGCTGCGTTAAGCAATGCTGAAAAACAAAAAGCGAACAGTGATGCGGATTTCGTTACCCTGTTTACTACTGAGTATAAAAAACTGGCTGGCGAAGGAAAAATGTCGGCCCTGTTCTTTGCTGCCAATTCAAAAGATATCAAGATCGGTGACAGCGATGATAAAGTGGCCTCTGTACTGCGGACCAATGCCAAAGGCGCATTTGATAATACCTTCCGGGTACTGAATACCCGTATTGACCAGTTTGGTGTAGCGCAACCTTCCATCAACCCCAATCCTGAAAGGGGTATCATCACGGTTGAACTGCCCGGTATCAAAGACAAAGAAAGGGTAAGAAAATTATTACAGGCCACGGCCAATCTCCAGTTCTGGGAAACATACCGTTTCGACGAACTTCAGCCGGCATTGGTAAAAACAATACAGGATTACGACAGGATCCATAAAGGAACAACAGGCGATACAGCTGCTGCAAAAATTGATACCGCTGCAACGACTCCAAAAGTCATTGACACTACCCGTACATTATCCGAGGAGCTGGGTACTGATAAACCCGATTCCCCTGCAGTGGCTGCCACTGTCAATACCAATACAGGCGGTGACAAAAGAAGTTTTGCAGAGATCATGAAACCAATAGGGGGCAATGCTTCCTTTATTGGTACAGTTGCTGTAAATGACACAGCCTATGTAAGAGAAACGCTTACTTCTGAACTCATCTTCGCCAACTTCCCGAATGATGCCCGTTTTGCATATGGAATTCCTGATCTGAAAAATAAAAATGAAATTCCGCTGTATGTACTCAGAACCTATAAC